>DALTWR010000209.1 GCA_029986975.1 Methanocorpusculum sp. | reverse complement strand
GTTTTCCTTTTCCATTTGCATCCCCTTCTGTTTTTTCCTGCTGAAGTGTTTCGAAGCGTTTTCTAAACTTGTCAAAGACCGTGATATCAGGTTTATTCATCATCTTTGTAACTTTCGGGACAATGTGTTCCGGCGCTACCTTCAGATGTCCTGAGATATGGTGTGCGGCGATTGTTTTGAGATATAAGTCTCCTTCTTCATCTTCCGGAATCAGGTCGTACCGGATTCCTGAACCGATGAATACATGTTTTACCTTCGGAATCTCCCGAAGTGCTTTTAAGAGATGCAGCTGCTGTTTAATTCCTGACTGCAGCTGCGGACAGCCTATGCATGATTTGTTTCTGCAGGGACCTTTTGTCTCCCAGTTTCTGCAGGTACAGCCATACATATTTGCAGAAGGTCCGCCCACATCAGAAATGGTTCCTTTAAACTCCGGCATCTTTGCCATCCGCCGTGCTTCGCGAAGGATGGATGCCTCACTGCGGGATATAATGCGTTTTCCCTGATGATGGGTAATCGAGCAGAAAGAACATGCACCGAAACAGCCGCGGTGAGTGATAAGCGAGAACTGAACCGGAGCTAAAGCGGGAACCGGCTCTTTTATTGCCGGATGCTGTTTTCTGGTAAACGGCAGTTCGTAGATTCTGTCGAGTTCTTCTGTGGTGAGCGGTTCTGCTTCGGGATTTTGTACGATGACGGTTTTCGGATGCGGCTGGATGAGTGTGCCGTCACTTTCTGAGAAGGTTTTCCAGAATGCGGCAAACGTTTGTTTGTCTTTGACATCAGGGTATGCCGGAAGGACAGTCCCTTTGACTTTTCCTGCTTTGAACTCGGCAACAGATACTGTGTGACAGGTGTTTGGAATCCCGCGGAGATCTTTTCCGTCCTGCAGACGTTTTGCAGCCTCAATGATTGCTTTTTCTCCCATGCCGTAAATAAGAAGGGATGCAGGGATATCTGCAAGCAGTCCCTGCCGTATGCTGTCTGACCAGTAGTCATAATGGGCAAAACGCCGCAGGCTTGCTTCAACACCGCCGATTACTATTGGGACATCCGGATAGAGGCGGTGGAGGATGTTGGTATAAACGATTGCCGTCCGTTCCGGTCTGGTTACTTTTCCGCCCGGAGAATACACGTCATCATGCCGTTTTCTAAGCGCCGGCGTGTATGCATTAATCATCGAGTCCACTTCACCCGGGACAACAGCGAAAAAGAGATTGGGGCGTCCGAACTCAGTGAATGGTTTTCCTGAGTGGTCGTGCCAGTCAGGCTGGTTTAAGATAGCAACGGTAAACCCTGCGTCAACAAGAACGCGGCCCAATATGGCTGCTGCAAATGACGGGTGGTCTACGTATGCATCTGCACTTACTAAGATTACATCCGGACGGCCGAATCCGATTTTTTCTGCTTCAGCTTTGGAAATCGGGAGATATTTTGGCTGAAGCATGTGTCTTTCCCTGTTTTTTTCTTCCGGCATTTCTATCCGATTATGACATCAACCGATGTGCCGTCTGTCAGGTTCAATTTTTCCCGCAGACGACATCCCGAGATAATTTCAACGATATCTGTCGGGTGATGTGTCCGAAGAGGAGCTACGATTGCGCAGGGAACACCTTCAATGCTGCATAAAAGACAGCGTGCGTCACCGAACTGACGGTGTTCATCTTTGAAACCGGGAACGATCATCCAGTTACGTGATTCGAGCCGGGAGCGTATCTGAAGGCTCTGCTGGTTTAACCGTACGTTAAGAGTTCCCGGGTAGGGGGTAAATCCGCAGAGTCTGGTAAACATTTCCTGATAGTGCGGGATTGACATATAGTATCTTCCCTCCCCGACACCGGAAACAACACTTCCTTTCAGAATGTACGTATTATCTTCAGCGGAAAATATGCTGGAATATGCAGCAAACTCTCTTCTGAGATGTTCTTCACCGAGGGAAGTGATGAGTATTGAAAGACCTGATGATTCAACATTTTTGGTGATGAGTTTTTCTCTTTCGAGAGAGAGCACTCTGCGTGATGCTGTCTGCTGGCTTATGCCTAATTGTTCTCCGAGGGTCTGTGTAGTTATATTTACCGGACTATTTAATCCGCCCAGTGTTGCCAGATGGCGAAGACAGATTAAGTCATCTCCGTTTATAGGTTTCATGTCTCATTATTGGTTTGATAACTATATATGGGTTGATATGTGTGTGTCAGCACCCTTGCTGTGTTCATCTCTGTTGAGGCCGGGTAGAGGATAAAAGTCTGAAACAACCCTGACATGACAGACACTTTCTTTATGTTTCGAATAGATATTATACGGTATCTATGGATATTCAGATATATGGTGCAGAGGTTCTGTCAG
>DALTWR010000208.1 GCA_029986975.1 Methanocorpusculum sp. | reverse complement strand
GGTTTCATGAGTAAAGAAGAAATATACAAAGAGGACTCTGCAGCAGACATAGTTACTGAAATACATCAGAAAAAAAATTCCAGTTCTGCCGCAGCAAAAATCATCCTTGCAGCATCAGCTGTCGTATCAGTTATCTTCGCACGTGATGGTCTCTACATTCCTGCAGCAGTCTTCGGGCTGCTTCTCTTAATCTCATGCTTCCTCCCCGTAAGAAAAGAAGTGCAGCTGATAGCTGCTGCTGCATGCGGATTTCCCCTGCTTATCTTTGCTGCGTACCCGTGGACAGGAGCTCTTTCTCTGCTCCTTTTAATGACCGGGCTGTTCTATCTCGGAGGACAGAAACTCTGTGTTAAATCGGGTATAGCATTTGTTGTCTGCGCAGCCTTAGGAGGTCTTATTATCTCTCTTTCGCAGGTATTTGCAGCACTTGGCATCGCAGCAGCCATTGCCGCGATATCTGTCTATTGTATCTTTGTACGCATATTCCGCATGAAAAAATCACTGAAGGTAAAAGTCTTATGAGTCCTGAATCTATGAAGAGAAAAAAAATACGTACCGTCCTGAAGTCCTCATACTTCCCGTCTATTGTTTTGTTCATCGCAGCAGCAATAGCTTTTGTTACCGTCATCTTGACTAACCGTGGTGATATGTCAAGCGGAGTCTTAATCCTCTGCGGATTTATCACGCTTATAACCGGCGTCTTTCTCATATCCGGCGTTGAGCGTCAGCCCTACCCGGCATTTGAAACCGAACTGATGCCGGCAACATCTACTATCACCTTCGCTTCAGTCTTAGCAGAACTGGGTGTTTCAAGCGACACCATTCACCGCTATGATAAAGCATCCGGAAATGTACTGCAGATAAACCCGATATCAGCCGGCGCTATCCCCAAAGAACTGCCGAAAGGCGTTCACTTCATCACCTCGGAAAAATGGAACGGTGTAGCATACCCCGCGGTATCATCTGCTCTTTATACCCGGCTGAAGGAAAAAGACAAACTGCGTGTGACGGCAGACAATATCGACATCTGCATCAGCGAAGTCTTCTGCGACCACATCGCAGCCGCAAAGAAAGCAGAATGCACCATCACAAATGAATCCGCAGTAATCATCTTTGAGGAGTTTGCCATGATAAACCTCTGCAGAAAAATCCATGCGGAATCCATTAAATGCTGTACAATGACAGGATGCCCTGTCTGCAGTCTTGCTGCATCCATCCTTGCAGAAGGAACGGAAAAAGATGTGGTAAGCAGTTCTGTCAGACTGGAAAAAGATACGCTTACTCTGGTGTTTACCTTTATCTAAACCATGTATCTCCTCTTCCATATTTTTACTGCCCTTACCGCCGGACGTATCTTAGCTCTTCTGCTGAAAAACAAATGGGCGGTCTTCTGGTGTGCTTTAGGCGGACTCATGCCTGACTTCATGGATAAAGTCTTCGGGCATTTTACCTTCTATGAAGTAATCGGTACAGAGTACCGAATGTACTTCCATTCGCTTTTGTTTGCCGTTCTCTGTCTTGCTGCAGGCATTATTCTTCTCGTCAGAAACAGAAACCGCATCGGACTTTTCTGCGCATCGATAGGAATCATCATTCACTTTTTAGGTGATGAAGTGTGGCTCAATACAAAAACACTCTTCTGGCCGTTTTTAGGAAACCTCATCTCTCCTGAAGGACTGCAGCTGATGCTTGAAAGCGGAAAACTGATAACTCTTATCATCAGTGCCGCAGAAGCGGTTTTCTTTATCGTCTTCTTTTACCTCTATGCCGGAAAGATGAAGCCGGTACAAAAACTCATCTACTGGATTTCCTTTGCGCTCATAGAAATATTTACGCAGATAATCTCCATGCTTATCTTCAATACGGGCGGCGCACAGCAGTCTAACTGGAACTACTTCTTTGAAGTTATGGCACAGGAGACCTCGATGTTTTCCGAATGGGTATTTGGAATCTCGACAGTAATTCTTCTTCTGCTGGTATTCCTCGGATGGCTGAAGCGTGATATCCATAACACGGCAGTTGCGGCAGGAACTGGTCTTGGGTGTGTCGTCTGCGGGGTTGTTTTACTTATCTGCAGATTATGCGGCTGTATGCTCGATGCACGGTATGCATTTTATCATGCGGCGTGGGCAGCTTTGGCGCTGATAGTGTGCGGATGTATTATAATGCTTCTTTCAAAGAAGGTCTTCGGCAGCGGAAATTATCCGGAATCAGGCGGGGAAAAGTAATTAGGAAGTAACTATTCATCCCTCTTATTCTGAAATACAAACGGTTGATTTGGTCAGTTGGTTATCTATCCCCAGACACAGATTACGCAGATTATTCCACAGATTCGGCCTTCGGCCGAGC
>DALTWR010000207.1 GCA_029986975.1 Methanocorpusculum sp. | reverse complement strand
AGATGCATTGTAATGAGTAAATTCGTATCGAAAAATAAAGGGGGTGAATAGTTACTAATTGATTTTATTTCCACATTCGGGGCAGAATTAGGAGAATCGCGAAGAACATACCCGCATTTCGGACATACCATGTCTCTCTTGCGACTCTGTTCATCTCGTTCAGAAATCATCTGCTGAACTTCAAGAAGCATACTTCCCGCTTCGCCGAATTTTTCCGCACCAAACTCCTTTACTGCCATCTTTCCAATCTGAATGAACAGGTCAGACTCCATCTCTTTTAACTCATCTTTTTCTGCATCGCCCGACTCTGCTGCAGACTTTGGAAAGTTTTTATTAATCATCTTTTTTACATCTGCAGCCTCATCCATGACCACAGATTTGAACTCATCGAATAATCCCATGATACCCTATATTATACTCCTGTATGACTTATTTCTTTGCCGCTTTCATAGCTTTTAATTTTTCACGAATCTCAGCAAGATTTTTCTCACTCTCTGCGGTAATCTGATTCGCATCAGCAATATCTCCCTGAATCGGACTCGTTCCCTCCCCGGTGTACACGTCTGATGCGATGTTTTTCAGTGCGTTTATGTCAGACTTGGTATTGGCAAAATTTTTCGTAAGTTCAGAGCGCGTATTTGCAGACCACTGTTCAACATAATCAGAACTGTTTCCGGTAACACCGTCTCCAAGGTCGCCAAAACCTTCCATATGAGCTGCATAATTATCACGCACGATATTTGTCGCAGAATCTGCAACATACTCAATACCTTTTTTCACCGCGTAATTTTCTGCGCCTGATTTTGCACCGTCAAGAACCGCCGTTCCAACATCTTTTCCATTCCGTAATGCATCAGCCGCCGCTTTTGCAGCATCTCCTCCAATGGATGCCGCTGCACCTTTCCATCCTGAATCATAATGATTCTGTAAAACACCAACGCCGCCTTCTACAACGCCCTGACCTAATGCCTCGGTGTAGGAAACATCCTTGTGACTAGCGCCTTCCATTTTCTTTCCATAATGATTTTCAGCATGTGCTTCAGAAAGCCGTGTGCCGACAGCTTTTGTTGCAGTGTATGTATCTTTGAGGGCTTTTCCGGCAGCGCCTGTCATATCTCCTAATACATCGACTGCGACATCAGAAACTTTTTCAACGCCTTCAGCGGTGTTCTGAGCCGCTGCAAGTTCTGTATCTCTTTGCATCCATCTATCTGCAGCGTTTGTATTTTCAATAGCTTTTTTAATCTGTTCTTTGCGGATTTCTTTGTCATTTGTTGTGCCGTATTTTTCATGGATTTCATCAACATAGGTCTGATGATTCAGGGCTGCAACTTTATCTTTGAGTATTTTGATGTTTTCTGCCGTATCTTCATTTTTCACAAATTTGGTATGCTGCTCGGATATGGCTTTCTTTGCTGTTTCGCTGTCTTTGCGTATCACATCAGCATTTTCGCTGCGTGATGCAATGCTGTCTTTGAGTTCTTCAAGGGTGTATTCTGCATCTGTCAGCGGATTTTTATAGACTCTTTTTCCGCCTTTCCATGAATCAGGAACATACTCACGGTTTTCGCCGGTTGCAGGGTCAGTTACTTTCAGCGTTCCGTCCGGTTCTTCGCTTATCCACTGATTTATTTTTCTTGTTCCCTTTTTCGGTGGGTTGTTCTTTGAAGGGTTGTTCTTTGAGAAGCCGCCATTCTTCTTAATGATAACGGCTGCAGCTCCGCCGCCTAAGATAACTACACCTGCTGCGACCGGAACTACGGGAAATCCGCCTTCATCTCCGCCTGCGGCTGCGTTTTCATCATAGCCGGTGTTTCTCAGTGTTCCTGAAACACGCAGTCCGCGGAATTCGCCGTTTCCGTAACTTGCGCCCATGTAAATAGAAAACGTCACTCTATCCGTGGATTTCGTTACCGGAATGGAGACAGAAAAGGACTTTGCATCGTCGGTTTTCTTCATCTCAATCTTTTTTGAATCGGATTTATCACCATTGTTGATGGAAACATCCACACTGACCTCAGGCGACCATTTGCTTTCAACCGTTCCGGAAATGGTAACTGTTCCCGGTGAACATGTGCCTTTGATTGAACGGGTTGTGGTAAATCCGCTGGAATCATCAACGCTGCTTACACTTCCTCCGGATATGGAGTAAATGATGTTGAGACCGTTAAATCCGTCTCCTCCGGGATATGAGTCAGCACAAGCCGGAGATACAAATATCAGAGCGGCTGCTATGATGCAGATAGCGCATAATAGTAATTTTTTGTATTTCATCAGAATTTCACATTATACTATGAAACCTAATGTTATATAAAAGCATCCCGTTTAATTGATGATACTACTAAGTAA
>DALTWR010000206.1 GCA_029986975.1 Methanocorpusculum sp. | reverse complement strand
GCAGATGGTGGTTTTTGCTGTTCCCGGCACTCCTTCTAAGAGGATGTGTCCTCCCGTTAAGACGGCTGCTGATAAGACGTCTATTAATGAGTCGTAGCCGATGATTACTTTGTGGATGTTTTCTTTGAGATTTTCATGGAACTCTCTGACTTTGGAAACATCCGGGGTTGTTGATTGGTTTTCTGTCATGGTTTACCTCTTCTTATACAAATCAGACCGCAAAGCAGGAATATTCCTGCGAGAATTGCTGCCCCTGCTGCCGGATAATGATATACCAGCGGAAGGAGCCCGAAGATTCCGCCTCCTTTTGCGGTATCTGATGCGGTCTGATCAATGAGCAGGTTTTGTTCTTTTAAGGCGTTCAGTACGGCGGTATTTTCTTTGTACTGAATGTTCTGCATACTGTTAATAAATATCGATGGGTCAGATATTACAATAATATATCCGTTTTCTATAGCATTATATGATGCGATAGAATAAACCTGTAACGGTTCGTCTGAATCTGCTATATCATTATCATTCAAATCAATCCATGACAGATGTGATGTTTCAATAAATGAAGTCCCGCCGGTCAAATGTGCAGGACGGTTAACAAAAATATACGGAGAATCTTCCCAGTAGAGAGGGGCATTTTCATTCAGATATCCGCGGAATAATCCGGAGTCTTTGTATTCCCAGTCTGAGGAACGGATTTTTTGAGGGTAAACTCTGATATCACTTCCGACAGACGCTAAAAATGCGTTCGCATTTCCACTCTGATCTGCTATAATTATCGTATTTCCGCTGCGGAGATACTGCCCCAGTTCCTCACTTCCGAAGTTTTCAGACGGCGCAATCACTAAAAGCGTTGATGGTCTTTTATCTGATAAGGCATGATAATCATAGACATCGGGTGCATCTGCAGATGCGAAGAATTCAGATGTCCCATTCCAGTTGGTATTGAAGCGGGAGTACTCTGCATCAGTTCCTGAGAACTGACAGAGAAGGGCTGCTATGGTGATGAAAAGCACAACAGTAAGTATGACTGCTGCTTTTTTCATGCGGCCGCCTCCTGAGACGGTTTTATCGGATGAGAGAGTTCAGGTATGATTACTGCAGCATCCTTCAGTGCGGTGATATGTTCCTCTGTCACCGTTACTCCTGAGTAGCGGAAGTATTCGTATGTGTTCATGAATGAGACGAGTTCTTTTGATGCGGATGAGAATGCAGCACAGATTTCACGCGGTGTTTTTGCATCGATGTATTCGATTCCATATTCTTTTGCAAGCGTATAGATAACACAGCAGTATATTTCACGGATACTTTCTGCTGCAGAAATTCCGGCAGGGAAGAGAAGAAGGGGTTTTACTCCCTCGTTCTGAGATGCTTTTTCTGCTTCTTTGAGTTCTTCTTCGGTTATTTCGATGCCTTCATCATCATCTCCATCTGCCGCGTCTTCTAAGCGGATGGTTTCTGCGCTGGTTTTCTCTGCAGATTTTTTCGGCACGATGACGGCTTTTTTGGACTGGTTTCTTCTGCGGATGATACGCCAGATGATAAATCCGAGAACAGCTGCCAAGAGAAGCAGGATGAGGTAATAACCGCCGGCGTCCTGATTATTTCCGCCGTCTGCATTAATGATTCTGACACCAAAAATCGGGTCAATGGTAAGTTCAATAACCTCACTTCTGCTTGAAAACAGCGGAAATCTTCTGTCATTGAACTCTGCATAAACACGATACGCCCCTTCTGTTACTGCCGCTGATGCTTCCCAGATGCCGTTTCCATTCGTGCTTCCTTTCGCGAAAATATAGCCATACTCATCTGCAATCACTGATACCGGCGCATCAGAAACCGGAACATCCCGTTCTGTTTTCAGCTCTCCTCTGATGGTTACAACACGTTCCCCGTCTATTTCTTCCTGTGATGCCGAGATGATGCTGATTTCACTGTTCAGCGGAATCACCGTAAGAGTTGTAGATTTTGAAAGTGCTTTTCCGGATGCGAGGGTTACAGCACGTTCTCCTGCGGGTATTTTTTCGATTCTCAGTTTTGCTGCGAAATTGCCTGCGGCATCTGATACAATGTTTTTCCAGATTGTACTATCCCAGTAGATAGTTATCTCTGATTTTGCGACCGTGCGTCCGGTGACAGATATGATGTCGCCATATACGCCGCTTACGGGTTCTATGATGTAGCTGAGAGTTGATGCAGAGTATCCGCCATGCCCAATCGGCAATCTGGAAAGTATGTCATTAATATCGATGTTTTGCGGATTCAGTACAGCAAAGACTTCTTTCAGTGCAGTTGTGTCGAGACTGTATTTCTCTGCAATCTCCATCATAATTTCTGCTGCTTCGGTGAATGCAGGGATAATGCCTGCTGCT
>DALTWR010000205.1 GCA_029986975.1 Methanocorpusculum sp. | reverse complement strand
TTCCTGATGTGTCTCTGGTTCAGCAGTTCCATGAAAATCTCAAAGTGAACATCAAAAAAGTAATCGTCGGCTATGACTCCCTGATAGATGTTTTATCTGCAGCAATTTTAACCGGAGGACATATTCTCTTAGAAGGTGTGCCCGGAACAGCGAAGACCACCGTCTGCCGCTTATTTGCAGATTTCATCGGCGGAAAATTCGGCAGACAGCAGGGTGCAGTCGATGTCCAGCCTGCAGATATTTTAGGATTTACTGTTTACAGTAAAGCAGGTCTGACTTCCACATTCAAAGAAGGTCCGATATTTTCCAATGTCTTCTTAATCGATGAAATCAACCGGTTAACTCCGAAGACGCAAAGCGCCTTAATCGAGCCGCTTGCCGAGCGGCAGGTAACTCTCGACTCCGAAAGCCGTCCTCTTCCCTATCCGTTTATCGTCATCGCCTCACAAAACCCGTATGAAAAAGCAGGCGGAACATTCTCCCTTATTGATGCACAGGTGGACAGATTTGCTTATTCTGTCGTCTTATCCCAGCTTGACCGTGAAGATGAACTGACTGTTCTTGACAGAGAAATAGAAAACGCCCTCATCCCGCAAAGGAAGACAAACACAGCCAAAGGTCTTGAAATCAATTTGGATGCCCTTTCTGCCGCGGTAAAAAAGGTACATATCTCTCCTGAAATCCGGGGATATGTTGCAGATATCATCATAGCAACCCGCAAACACGGAGATGTTTCACTCGGAGTTTCAACCAGAGGTTCTATTTCACTTCTTCGCGGAGCACAGGTGATAGCTGCAATTAACGGTCGCGGGTATGTTATCCCTGATGATGTAAAATATATGGTTCCCTACACGCTTCGTCACCGCCTCTTCCTGAAAAATGAAGCTGTCCTAAACGGTGTAACTCAGATGCGTGTGTTAGAGACAATCTTAAACACGGTCACTGTGAGATAACAGTATGCAGCTGTCTGCGCTATCCTGCTCTCTTCTCCTTTTCGCCGGAATATCAGCAGTTTTCGGTATGGTTACAGGAAAGACAGAACTCTTTGCAGCAGCAGCCGGATGCATCGCAGTTCCTGCGGTGTGCATCTTCAATCATTTAGGTGAAGTAAAAAAAGCGATAGCTGCTCTTGAATTTTCCCGCAGAACAGATGCAGAAATCTTACGGCAGAACGGAGAAGTAGTTGTTTCCGCACAGCTGACTCCGGAAGATGCCCTCATCTCCTCGGTTACTTTTGAAGATCTGATTCCCGCAGGGGCACATCTCACCCGCGGAAGTACCGTGTTTCAGCAGGGAAGAGCAGAATACGCTATCCGTCTTCCTGCGGCAGGCGCGTCATACTTCCGCGGCATCCGGGTTTCTGCTGCCACAATTTTTGGAAGATTTACGTTTACTCTTGATAATGCCGTAAATCCGAAACTGACTGCGTATGCGACAGGCACCGCAGCACTTACGGTATCTGCTGAAACCGAGTATGCAGATAAAGTCCGTGACAGACATGCAATCATTCCCTCCGGAGAAGTGCGTGATTTCAGAGCATTCCACGAAGGAGACAATATTCGTGACCTTGACTGGAAACAGACTCTTCATCATGATGAACTCTATGTAAGACTGAAAATGGATTCGCATATAAACAGCCCTCTTCTGATTCTCGATTTGCCCGACACTTCAGCATCCGCAGAAGATACCGCGAAATTTACTGCGGCGGCGAACAGTGCACTGAAGTTCTGCAGCGGATTTGATGATGCATCAGTCGTCTTTACCTGCAAAGGAAATATTATCGAAACACTTTCCCTGAAAGAGTCCATACGTGTCTCACAGACACTTTTTACCGCAGGAATGCGTGAACCATCCATTCATCTGTATCATGAACGGCACAGACATGAACTTATCCATTGGATAACTCAGATTCAAACCATTTCATCAGAAAAATATCATGCCCGTCTCTTAAAAATCCTTCATGCAGCAGCAAAACGTGCCGACGGCGAGTTTGAGCGTCAGTCGAAAAGACTCTTTCTGCAGAAACAAAACGCAGATTTCGCCGTTGCTGTCTCAAACGCTGCAGGAGATATCAGCCACCTTCTCTATCTTGTGCATGATGCATCAGACTATCTGCAGGAAATATCCGTGTATCTCTCCGGAGTACGCGAACGACCTGATTGTGATGAGATAGCTGATAAACTAAAGAAAGCAGGAGCATCATACGTGGAGGTAGTATCATGAGTAAAGAAAATGAATACATAACGAGTTCTGCAGAAGAGATAGTTACTGAAGTACATCAGAAACAGCCCCTCATCTCAGCCGCAAAAATCATCCTTGCAGCATCAGCTGTCGTATCAGTTATCTTTGCAGCTGATGGTCTCTAC
>DALTWR010000204.1 GCA_029986975.1 Methanocorpusculum sp. | reverse complement strand
TTTATGCAATCTTTGCACCAGCAGCCGCTCCGGGCATGCAGGTGAAGATTTCTTTAACAGAGATAACAACTAAGTCCTTGCACGGATATGCTCCCGGCTTCTTGGCTTCAAGCATGTCATGCATCTTCTTGTGCTCAGGGGTGTCCTTCATAATCTCAGCAGTACCTTTGAGCTGAACACAGTCGCCAATCTCACGGTTCCAGACAAGAACAGAAACCTGCGGATTTTCGAGGATGTTTTTCATCGTCTTGTTCATGAAATTGTTCGCGATGAGAATCGTATCGCCCTCAATCATAACTGCACCCATCGGCGCAACATTCGGAACGCCGGCTTTAGATGCGGTTGCGAGGTGGAGAACTCCGACCTTGACCATCTTTTCTTTCAGTTCAGCAGTAATTAATGCCATAGATAATTCTTTGTTTTACGAATACTTAAGAGTATTGCGGATTTTTGCTGCTTCATCTGCAGGTGCAGATGCAAACTCCCAGTTTTCAATCATAATTCTGCCGGACGTAACCGTTCCTTCGAGAGATACAGCCATCCCCGGCTCAGGAAAATCTCCGGCGCAGGACGACACCGCAAAGACACCCTCCTCAGTTTCAAACGTCATACCGCTTTTACGCAGCTGAACTCTCCCTGAAAGAGAAACAGGGAGAGCATCTCTTGAAACCGTCCTGACAGCAGCACCGTATCCGACGGAAAACTCCAGCTCAGTATATCTGCCCGGCTTTGCTTCAGCATTGATAATCTCAACTGCATCTCCTTCGAAAACCAGAGTGTCTGCTGCATCACCCCAGAGAGCTGCAGAAAGCAGTCTTCCTTTTTTCCCGCGAATCTTCAGATTCTTCACTCTCGACTCATTCCCGCGCCGGTTGATAAAGGTATGTGTCGGCATAACAGACACAACCTCAGCAGTTACCACCGGCATCCTGCCAAGCTCAGCATCTTCTGCATCGATGGTCAAAACCTCAATATCGTGTCCGCAGAACGAAACATCAGCCGAATCTGCTGCAGTGTACTCAATAAGACCGTCATCTTCAAAGCGGGTAACACCTTTTATTGTGATTGACACTCCCGCGGAAACATCTGCAAACACATCCGGAAGCCAGCTTACAAGACGCGCTGTCCCGCTCGCATCTCCGACCACAAATACCTGAAGGTAGGCAATAGTTCCGTCCTTTTTGGTAATCTCTTTGACAGGAGACATAGAAAGAATCTTTACCGTAAGCGGTTTTGCCATCACCTCGGACTTTGGCGGGCGTTTTGTTTCGACAATCTCGACACTGCTTTCACGCATCGCAACAAAACCGACATCCTTTCGTCCGCGGCGGGGTTTTGCAATCACTTCAAGGACATCTCCTTCGTGTAATTCCAAAACTGCCTTAGCCTTATCATCCCAGAGGGTCATCTTGGTAGTGCCGGTAATATCCCCTAAGACAAGAGATGCGACAGCACCAGGCTCTTCTTCGCCTTCGCGGGAGATCTCCTTCGGACCGTCGATGGCTAACACTTTACCGTAGAAGGAAACTATCGAGGTCTCCGCCTTTGGAATCTCTCCGATTTTTATATGGGCGCGCCCGAGGTCATCAACGACCATCATCGCAACAGTCACCTCATCTAAAATGCCGGCAAACTCCTGTGATTTTTTCTCCATACGGTCTTCAAATTCCGCTTCGGTGATGAGGTCGGAAACAAGCAGATAATGCATCATGATTATTTGTGCCAGGAAGGGTATTGAACTGCTGCAGTCATGTCTTCGTAGGTTTCAGCGCGGCGCATTAATTCAGCTCTGCCGTTGTTGACTAAAACTTCCGCACAGCGTGGACGTGCATTGTACTGCGAAGACATCGCATAGCCGTATGCACCTGCATCCAGGACAGCGATAATATCTTTTGCTTCAATTTCGGGAAGCATCCGGTCGGCTGCGATAATGTCGCCGGTTTCGCATATTGGTCCGGTAACGGTGTAGATGCCGGCATCTGCGAGGTCTGCCTTGTTTGCGGCAACAACTTCATGCCATGAGTCATACATTGCAGGTCTGATTAAGAGGTTGAATCCTGCATCAACATTGACAAAGGTCTTGTGCACATGTTTTACCGAGTTTACCTTCGTTAAAAGAACAGTTGACTCTCCAACCATCCATCTGCCCGGCTCAACCCAGAATGCAGGACTGATGCCTGCTTTTTTGCAGGACTCAACAAAGACCGGCATGACAGCTTCCGCATACTCTTCAGGAGTTGGTGCTTTATCTGGGTTTTCCTTTCGGTGATAGGGGATTCCAAGACCTCCGCCGAAATCAACGAACTCAAGTTTTACACCGGCTTTCGTAACCGCTGCCGCAGTTTCCATAATAACTCCGCAGGCAATTCTAAAG
>DALTWR010000203.1 GCA_029986975.1 Methanocorpusculum sp. | reverse complement strand
CCCTCCACTATAGCTCTCGTCCCGGTGCTGCAAGGAATCGTGACCTTAACCTCCGATACCGGATTTCCATTTGCTGTTCCGCCACAGCCAACCGCCGAGACAAGGAGCAAGATTAAGGCTAATATGATGCTGATTGCTCTTTTCATATGAATACCTCCTCAACATTATCTGTGAATCGAACTATTTTCTGACTTCAATATTGATTGTGCCGTCCATTTTTTCCTTTAGTTCGGCAACAAAAGGATCTATTTCTTTCGGTTCGAGGATCTGTCCCTCCACCATCCTGCCTGAACAAAGCACAGTGAAATAGGCCTTCTTTCGTCTGTCCTGCATGATATTGAAGTCGTTTAACTCCGAATACGGAAAAATGAAGGAGTTTTCTTTTCCTGTAAACACAAGAGCACTTTCCTGAATTTGGAGCTCATAGCGCTCAGTTGAAAAGTTATCATGCCTGATGAGAATCTGCATTTTCATACCTCCGTATTTGCTGACAGTTCTAAAACAGTGCTATTATTATTTTACCTGTCAAGGCATAGAAAACAATACGGTTTGCGGAATTGACCGTGCCATATTTCTGGCACAAATTATGCCAATTATCTTGAATCCGTGCTTGTTTCATGCTATAATAAGAAAAAAACACGGAGATGTTGGTATGTTTGCAGAGAGATTTGACGCACTGATGAATATTGCGGAGGTTTCCAACAGTCTGCTGGGCAGGGATATCAATATGAACTCTTCCCATATCGGGCGGCTGCGTTCCGGCGCAAGACCCTTGCCGAAAAAACACGAATATTTATCGGATATGTGCCGATACCTGACGAAACACATCAAAAAGGAGTATCAGCTCAACGCGCTGCAGAGGCTGACCGGCATCAGCAGCACTGCGCTTGCTTCCCCGGGAAGTACAGCACTGTATCTGGAGCAGTGGCTTTTGGAGCAGGAGGAAGACACCTCTGTGGCAACCGGCAGACTGATTTCCGGTTTTTCCCGTCTTGCGTCAAGACCGGTCACGATTTCCGGGGATCCTGCAGCAATGGAGCTGCCGCAGAAATATGCTGCATACCTATATGGTAACGCAGGAAAGCGAAAAGCTGTGGAGCAGTTCTTTATGGCGATCCTGCAGGAAGAAAAGCCACAGACCCTGCTGCTTTTTTCCGACGAAAACATGGCTTGGCTCTACGAAGATGCTGTATTTGCTGCACGCTGGGCAGAGCTTTTTGCTATGGTCATTCAGAAGGGAAACCGAGTGAAAATCATTCACACGGTTTCCCGTGATATGAATGAGATGCTGGAAGCTGTCACCAAGTGGATCCCCATCTATATGACGGGAATGATAGAACCGTACTGCTATCCGCGTCTTAGAGATGGTGTGTTTCAGCGTACGCTGTTCATTGCGCCGAACACGGCGGCTGTCGTATCC
Source organism: Methanocorpusculum sp. (assembly GCA_029986975.1). Taxonomy (GTDB): domain Archaea; phylum Halobacteriota; class Methanomicrobia; order Methanomicrobiales; family Methanocorpusculaceae; genus Methanocorpusculum. The sequence continues at coordinate 956 of DALTWR010000203.1, read as the reverse complement.
TCCTCTGTGCAGCAGGATACCGATGGTATGTTGAATTTGTTTATCACGGATAGGCCGGCTTTAGATGCGCTGAGTGCAGAGTATGAGCATTACTTTAACCTCTGCCGCCCGTTGATGCGGATTTTTGCCGAGCGGGATGCAGATGCATTTCATAAAGCCGCAGGCAGTCTTGCTGCAGCCGATGGGGATGCTTATCTTTGTTGTACGATGCCGCCGCTTTTCTCGATGCCGGATAAGCTTGTGCGGGAACTGTCGGCAAAGGCCGGAAATGATGTGCTGACCGCACAGTGGAAGCAAAGCCTCAGCCGGTTCCGAAAATACATTAAAAAACAGCACCTCACTTTAGTGCTGCCGGATCCTGAGTGTACGATTCTCACGCCGGATGTGCTCTATCCTTTTTCAGGTGAGTTGTTTTCCTCCAATCGTTTTTCTTACACAAAAGAGCAGTATCTTCTGCATATTGATCGGCTGAAGCAAATGGAAAATCAATACGAAAACCTAACAATTCATTTTGTCAATGAACTTGCAGACAATACACTTCTCTATATAAAAGAGGATACCGGTGTTATTATGGCAAAAACAAACTCCCCTGAAACTGCTTTTGTGATAAGTGAGAGGAATATGATCAATGCTTTTTGGGACTATATGGAAAAACGTGTGCTGATTTAGATGATTTTTTGCCAACCGACTAAAGCCGATTTACAAAAACCACCCCCGCTCGGAATCAAGAATTTTTCTTGGCTCCGGGTGGGGCTTTTTGCGTTTATGGGCTATATTTTCGTAATCGGTATAACCGAAGTCTGTGGATACTGTTCCTTTGCGGCATGACGGATGATCCAGTCACCTGCGGCGGCAAAGAAGAAACTGCCTTTTTTATCAGCGTAAACATAACGGGTAACATCGTAATCGTTATCGCCCAACTTATAGCGAATCTCGCCCCAGTCGTTATTGTGGTC
>DALTWR010000202.1 GCA_029986975.1 Methanocorpusculum sp. | reverse complement strand
CTTTTGCCCCTTTGAAGACATCACGCGCAGCCATCGCAAGACCTAAGGATGCTGCCCATTCATCGAAGACGGCAACCGGTTTGTTCAAAAGAGCCGAGATTTCTTCTGCAAGCTCCGGCGCAAGGCTTCCTGCCAAGGCGATAGATGCCTCTCTATCTAAGAGCTGAAGAGACGCACACTCCATAGCTGCCCATAAGGCAACAGTCGGATTCCGGTATTTTTCCTCCATGTGATGTGAAACACCAGCTGTTGTAAATGCCTCGTTTGCTGTTTGTTCCCCATCATCAATTCTTCTGATTGCATCTACATCAAGCGCCCCGTGCTGAGTTCCCGGAGCAAAAACACATGCATCAAACGCGCCTATGATTTTATTTTTCGAGACCAGAAGAGACACCGTGTTTGAACTGATATCGGAGACAATGAAACTGTCTTCATTCAGTTTCTGTTTTACGAGATAGGCAATACCAATCTTTTCAGGGCTTGTCTGATGAGAATAAATCTTAAACCGCGGGTCTGTATCAGAACCACGATGAATTCCGGGAAATGCTACCGCAGGAATGTCTGATTCGGAGATGACATCGAAGACCTTCGTGCCGCCTCCGATGTGTTTCCCGGCACCTTCACGTGTTACAACTCCCCGGTTTTTCAGGGATTTTACATTCGTAATTTTGTTGAAGTTGTCCCCCATTGAGTAACAGAGGGCAATTCCTTCAATCTCTTCAAGCGGGCAGATTTTCTCTAAGGTTTTCAGCTCAAATGAGGTTGCTTCTTCGCGGGTAATTTTGAAATGTTCTCCGCTGTCTGATGCAAAACGAAGAGAACTTGTCCCGTGATCTATCCCGATAAACATATAGTGTTATGTATGTTCTTCACCCATATATTAGTTAAATGGATACAGAGACGTACTATGACATACTGAACATTCCGGCATCAGCCTCCGCAGACGAAATAAAGAAATCATATATTGCGCTTGTCAAGAAGTACCACCCTGACAAAGCCGAAGGCGATGAGGCAAAACAGGACGAATATAATGAACGTCTCCTTAAAATCATGGAGGCGTGGGAAACACTTTCCAATCCTGAAAAGAAGGCACTCTACGATGAAGAACTTACTGCATCGCGGAAATCCGGCGTCATAGTTGAAGGAAGCGAACTGCGCGGAAAAAAGATGTCGGGAATGGCAAAAAAGACCGGAGACATCGAAACAGAATACCCCATCTCCATGGCTCTTGCTGCATACGGCAAAGGAAAAATTCCCATGCGTGTTGCAGGGGAGCATGTTGCAGTAAAAGTCTATCCCGGAGTCCGCCGCTACCGCATTGAAGGAAAAGGCGTTCCTGCTGAAGGCGGAAAAAGACGCGGTGACTTGTTTGTGAATCTGAAGGTCATACCTGAAGAGAACTGGGAAATTGATACTGAATCAAACAACCTGATTCACACACTGAAAATTCCGTCAAAGATTGCAGAAAACGGCGGAAGCATGCCGCTGCAGCTGTTAATCAATCGGGCAATTAAGATAACAGTTCCTGCAGGAATTAAAACAGGGGATACATTCATTCCCCGCGAAGGAAAAGGACTCGGGGTCATGTCCCCGAAGAAGAAAGGAGATATTGTAATTATTGCCGATGTCATTGAAAAGAAGGGGTTGTTCGGGCTGTTTAAGAGATGAGTATTTAATGACTCTCTCCTAACTATTATTTTCTCAAATCAGAGTCATTTGTCAAGACTGTTTTTGTCCAGCAGAAAATCAAAGAGACTCATAGTAACAACACCGTCTTCATCGCGCTTGAGCATGATATCATCTTTTACGATGATGATTTTCTTAAACGAGTCATTGATAGATAGCAGCGGGCGTTTTTCCTGATTCGTTTTATCTCCATCAGGCATCTGATAAGCTGACTGGATGTAGTATCTTCTGCTTCCGAGATTTACTACAAAGTCAACCTCGTACTGACGTCTGCTCCAGACATGATTTTCTTTTTCTTCACTTTTTTCAACAACACCGACATCAACGCTGTATCCTCTCATCCGCAGTTCATTGTAAATGATATTTTCCATGATGTGAGTTTCTTCCTGCTGTCTGAAGTTAATTCTCACGTTGCGCAGTCCGAGATCTTCAAAGTAATATTTCAGCGGTGTTCCGATGTACTTTCTTCCCTTGACATCGTACCGTTTTGCGCTCGAGATAATGTATGCATCTTCAAGACAGTCAAGATATTTTTTGACAGTGGTGACGGTCAGCTGCGGATTTTCCCCGGTTGTTTTGAAGGTGTCTGCAATCCGTTTTGGATTAGTCAGTGAACCGACGGATGATGAGAGAATGTCAAGGATTGTTTCAAGTCCAATATCGTTTATGATATTATTTCTGCTGATGATATCTTTGAG
>DALTWR010000201.1 GCA_029986975.1 Methanocorpusculum sp. | reverse complement strand
GATATAATATATTCATTGCGGTTTTTTGTGGTATTTCATTGAGTATTTTTGTGATAAACCATTGAGGTTTTTTGTGGTATTTCATTGAGTGTTTTTGTGACAGCTAATTACGATAATCTCAAACCCTGCAGCTCTCCTCTAATCTCTTCATCGCATACGCACCAGCCCCCAGAAGCGGCGCAGTCCCGGACAAAGAACTCACCTCAAACTCAGGCGCACGAAGATAAGACCCCGCAGCAGATACTGCCTCAGAAAACAGAAGCGAATAATACCCGCGGGCAAGGGGTCCATCCAGAATAATTTTTTCAGGATTGTACGCACAGATAACCGACGACATCCCTCTGACATTCATCAAAGAAACAGCAGAGGCAAATTTTTTCATCCGTTCATCAGTATGTGCAAGAGATAAAATATCCTTTGCAGAGTTCAGCTTCGCGGACTCTTCCGCAGAAAACAGCCCACACCTCTCATTCCACGCGGCAAAAAACTTCGGAATGCCTGTGCCTGAAGAGTATGCTTCCCAGTGGCCGGAACCACCGCAGCCGCAAGGGATGTGATACTCAGTATCAACGAAGAAATGTCCTGCCTCACCCGCATTTCCGTCAGCACCGGAAAAAATCTTACCGTCCTGCAGAACACCGCAGCCTATCCCTGTCGAAAATGTCAGATAGACAAGATTTGAAACGCCGTATCCGCAGCCGAACAGATATTCGCCATATACAGCCGCTTTGCAGTCTGTTAGAAGAAAAGAAGGGACGCCGAACTTTTCTGAAAGCGGTTTTGTAAGGGAAATCTCAGATGCAGACATGTTCGGCGAATGAACAACAGAACCGCGATTTACATCAACAGGACCTGCCGCAGAGATTCCAATGCAGGACGGCTGAAGCCCAGCCGCATCTGACATTTCTTCAATCATATCAGCAATCAATGAAGTAATGGCAGAGCCGTCTTTGATGCCGCAGACTTCCTGCTGCTGAAAACAGAGAAACCCGCCCTCTTCCGTCAGCAGAGCGCAGCGGAGATTTGTAGCACCTAAGTCAACGGCAGCGGATATCATCTTATTTCCTCATCATACCAAGGAACAGGTCTTCTTCGGGGGAGATGGATGCAATCTCTTCCGACTCTGCCTTCTGATACTGATATCCTCTGATAAGAACAGCCGGAATACATTCATCAGACTCGCCCATCAAAAGCTCTGCGGCAGATGCGAGGTCGTCACCTACGGCTCTCCGTGTTACATGAAGCTGATGACCGAATAAATCAGATTTTCCGCGTTCGTCGGTGATTGCACGAAGTCCGGCCACACCAATAGCCACTCCAGATACGCCAAGACGCATGGCATGAGTTCTGGAGTCAATGACTAAAACTGCAACATCTTTGTTAAACCGGTCGCGAATCTCGCGGCGGATACGCATCGCACTTGCGTCAGGATTTTCCGGAAGAAGTGTTACATAGCCGTTTGGGGCATTTGATTCATCGATTCCTGCGTTCGGCAGAAAGAGATTGCCGCGCCGCGCAAGAATATAACCGGGAACACCGCCAACAACCTCATCGGATTCGGAAAGGACAACTTCTGCAAGACGTGCGTCCATCTTGAACTCTTCTGCGTATTTTTCCGCGGCAGAAGAAGGAGTTACTGAATCCAGCAGAATCATCCGCCCTTCGGTCGTTGCAAGAGGCGACTCTGCAAGAACTAAGATATCGCCGTCAGCAAATTCTTTTGCGGGAGTATTCGCTAACGATTCGGCACAAACTGAAAGAATATCATCGCCTGTGTGTAATACAGGTGTGGATATTCCATATACTGAGTAAAAATGAGCAGCAGACATAATTCTATATGAATATAGACGTCTCTTGCTTAATTATTTTTCATAGAGAAGGCACATCTATTTTCCATTATTCAGATGCGAAAATATCCGCACAAAGTCCCGCGTTGCAGAAACATCATGCACGCGAAGCAGATTTGCCCCTGCCTCCATCAAATGATACAGAACAGCAAGCGAGCCGAAGAGCCTCTCCTGCGGCGCTTTATCAATACATTCGCCGATGAATAATTTGCGCGAGACAGCAGCAAGAAGCGGACAGTTATACTCCTTCAGCTCGGAAAACCTGCGGCAGAGTTCCCAGTCTGCAGCACTGTCACGCTCAGCAACCCATTTGCCGATTCCCGGGTCAAGAATAACGTCAGAAATGCCTGCAGCATCAGCGCGGGAAAGAATCTCGCGAAGAGCTGTGTGCGTTGATGCGATATTTGTCGGATCTCCCGGAATCCGATGCGCTGCCATAGCTATGACCGGAACACCTGAATCAGCAGCTGTCTTAGCATACTCTGGCGACGAAAGACCGCTTATATCATTGATTAACTAAATATCATAATGAAGTGCAGCAGAAAGCACTTCCGCATGACACGTATCTAAAG
>DALTWR010000200.1 GCA_029986975.1 Methanocorpusculum sp. | reverse complement strand
GAAAACTTGTATCTGCAGGACAATCTCTGCATTACTCTGCGGAATAATCCATACAAAACTATTCAAATAAATCTGACCTGAATGATGTCAGAAATTATTTTTAGACACCATTAATTGAATGTAGTGAAAACAGAAAGTATATCTTAGTATAACTGAAACTAATATACACAACATTTAGGATTTCCAAGCATGAGCGACATTACGTTGAAACAGAGATTAGAAACACTTGGATTTAGGGAACTGATGAAATACATCGACTCGAATCCGGAAGAAGCGATTCCAAAGGTCGTTAAGTGGCTTGAAAAGCTTGACCGCAAAAATACTCTTGACGGTCCGCTGCCGGTTATCAAACGCCTTCTTGCAGACAAAGATGGTGTCTGGTTCAACTTCGTAAAGGACATTTTCACCAACATGAATGAAAATGTCCGCCACAAGCTGATTGAAAACTTTGTTGTCAACTCAGTTGTGATTGGACGTGAAAAGAAGCTTGATTTGGTTGAAAAGGAAGGCTGCAATATTCCATGGGCAATCTTAATGGATCCGACAAGCGCATGCAACTTAAAATGCATCGGCTGCTGGGCTGCTGAATATGGACATAAATTAAATCTCAACCTTGCAGAATGGGATTCCATCATCACTCAGGCAAAGGAGATGGGAACCTATTTCTTCATCTACTCCGGAGGAGAGCCGCTTGTCAGAAAGAAGGATATCATTAAGATGTGTGAGAAGCACAATGACTGTATCTTCTTATCATTTACGAACGGCACCTTAATCGATGAAGAGTTTGCCTGCGAGATGGAGCGTGTCGGAAACTTTGTTCCGGCAATCAGCGTCGAAGGAGACGCAAAAGCAACCAACGGCCGCCGCGGCGAAGATGTCTATGAGCGTTTGACCAAAGGTATGGAGATTTTAAAGAACCACCACCTTCCATTCGGTATTTCCTGCTGCTACACAAGTGCAAACACTGAATCCATCGGAAGCGATGAGTTCATTGATGATATGATTGCCAAAGGCGCTAAGTTTGCATGGTTCTTTACCTATATGCCTGTCGGCGCCGATGCAGTTCCGGCTCTTCTTGCAACTGCTGACCAGCGTGAACACATGTACCGCTTTGTCCGCCATGTAAGAGCTACTAAGCCGCTTTTTGCGCTTGATTTCTGGAACGACGGAGAATATGTTGAAGGGTGTGTCGCCGGCGGCAGATATTACCTCCACATCAATGCAAACGGAGATGTTGAGCCGTGTGCATTTATTCACTACTCTGATTCCAATATCAGAACAAAGACGCTTCTTGAGGCTTACAAGTCTCCGCTCTTTATGCAGTATCACAATAACCAGCCGTTCAACTGTAACCATTTACGCCCGTGCCCATGTCTTGATAATCCTGAAAAGCTTGCGCAGATGGTTGATGAGTCCGGTGCAAAGTCAACTGATATGCAGAACCCTGAAGATGTTCACGTTTTAACCGGCAAATGCAAGGAAGTTTCTGAAATCTGGGCAAAGCGTGCGGAAACGCTCTGGGTTGAAAACCGTGCGGAAAGAGCAGCAAAGAAGGCTGCTCTTGAAGCGGAATCCAAGAGAAAATAATTTTCCTTTTTTTTACGATGAAGATTTATTCTTCCCCGCGGGTTACTATTGAAACGAAGGCTGTGCATCTTCCAAACGGGAGAGACCGCGAGTATTTGTTTGTTGAGCCGGTTGATGCGGTGTGTATTCTGCCGGTTGATGATGAGTTTGTGTATCTGATTCGTCAGTATCGTGCGGTTATCGATGAGTATATTCTCGAGGTTCCTGCGGGAGGTATGGACCACGCGGGTGAAACGCCGGAGGATGCTGCGCGTCGGGAGCTTGCTGAAGAGGTGAGGATGAAGGCAGAGATTCTCATTTCCCGCGGCTTTGTCTATACGTCGCCGGGTTTTTGTACGGAGAAACTCTGGCTTTTTGAGGCTTCCGGGCTTTTGCCCTGCGAGGATTTTCCGATGGATGAGGATGAGGTTATTGAGACGGTTAAGGTGCGGCGTGAGGATGTTTTTTCGATGATTAAGGCGGGAGAGATTTCTGATGCGAAGACGATTTCTTTGCTGACACGGGTTTTGGCGGAATAGGTTGAAGGTTTTTCGGGTGAGTTTTTTGTAATGGTTAGTTTTGTCAGTGGGGATTGATTTATGAGGTTTCTTTTGGTCGATGGGTATTCTATCCCCAGACACAGATGGCACAGATGACACACGGATGCTCGTTCCCGAATATCTCCGGCACACAATATCAAACTCCTGACGCTGCTCTGCAGGAATTGACAACGCAGTTCTAATCTCCCGTGGGCTAAAAACACACAAAATCTATCGGTTTATTTGTGCATATTTAAACAGGTAAAATTATGCAAAAATAGAGCAGCAGTTACTTTTACGTCAAAGTAAATATAACCATATACATATAAACAG
>DALTWR010000199.1 GCA_029986975.1 Methanocorpusculum sp. | reverse complement strand
TGTCACAAACGGCTTAGAATCGAAAACAAACCCCAAATCAAAGAGATTCAAAAACGCAAACTGTCACAAAAGTGTCACAAAAGTCTCACCAAAGTGTCACAGCCTAAGAAACAACCCTCACTCTTTTCTCAGCTTGCAGACACCGTAGTTATTCTTCTTGATTCTGACAATCGAAAGAACCAGGAATATTGCAACAATTCCCACCGTAAGCACCGGCGGAAGCCAGATAGGAAGCTCAAGACCGAAAGCCTCCGAACACATCACAACACCCAGACAAAGAATCGAATACATCGCACCATTCTTCAGATACGCAAACTTTCTGATATTCTCAATATTTCTCACCGTCAGCTCACGAACCACAAGTGCTCCCAGACCATTTCCGATAAGAATAAGCGGAACCGACATCGTAAACGCAAACGCCCCAATCACTCCATCGATTGAAAATGAAGCATCAATAACTTCGAGAAGAACAAGCTTGCTGATATCAGAATGACGAGCCTCTTTTCCGGACTTCACCGGATTCTGCCCTGCCTGCTCAAGTTCAAGCGACTTTTTATCCGCAAAATGGCGGATGCCCATCATAATGAAAAAGACCGTAAAACCTATAGCTGCAGCCACTGCCAGACCCGGATTTCCTCCGTTAATTGAGAGAAGAATCAGAACAAGCAAAAGAATCGCAGAAACCGCAGTAAACCACGGCTCTGCCTTCTGCAGCATACGTTCTCCCGGAACAATACAGTTTTTCTCCTCAGCCATAACCCAGTGGATGAAAAGAAGCGCCAGAAACACGCCGCCGCCTAAAAGAAGATACGGGGCGCTTGCCTCAATTGCCGCAGCTGCAGCGCCGTCTCCGGAAAACGTCGCAGTCAAAGCACCTACAGGTCCCAAAGAGGGAGCAGACGCCCAGATAATAACCCACGGAAGAATCCCGCGGACAACAAAAACAGCAATCAAAAGACCCCAGACAAGGAACCACTTCCTTGCCCATGCCTTCATAGTGGATAATATATCTGCGTTGATAATGGCATTGTCTATGCTTGCCACTGTCTCAAAAACACAAAGACCGAGGACAACAATTACTGCATAGAAAATATCCATATCTATCTTTTACTCGTTATCATTTCGTTTGAGCAGTATATATCTCTTCTCTAAAATGATTTACATCTACAACCCAAAAATTAACGCAACAATCAAATACCCGGCAAACGAAACAACGCCGGCACAGGGAATCGTAATCAGCCACGCAAGAACCATGCGGCGCACTGTTTTCCAGTTAACAGCTCCCACACCTTTCGTAACTCCCGTTCCCATAATTGTCCCGCTTGTCAGATGCGTTGAAGAAACCGGAACGCCGAAGGAAACCATAAACGAAAGAACAGAACCGGCGGCAAGCGAAGCAGAAAAACCCTGATACGGACGGATACGGGTAATTCCCGAGCCGAGACTTCGAATCACCTTCCATCCGCCGGAAAGAAGACCGACTGTTATCGCAAGAGCTGAAATAAGAATGACCCAGAACGGAAGCGGGTCATTTACGCCAATCCATCCGACTGAAATCATTATTGCCATAATAAAACCCATCGCATGCTGCGCATCGTTTCCGCCGAGACTTAACGCCTGAAATGCTGAGCCTACCACCTGAAGACGCTGGAACCATTTATTCAGTTTTGAAGGGCTTTTAGTTATCCTTGAAGAGATGTTCGTAATGATGATGGTAAGAATATACGAAACCACAAGCCCAAGCATGGGTGACACGCAGATAAAAAGAAGAATCGCAAGGATTCCGCCAAAGACAAAATCAAAGCAGATCATCGCAAGAGGAATAGCAATAACCGCACCAACAGCTGTACCTAAAATCATGTACTGCTTTACTGCTCCCTTAAAAATCACCGCAAGAAGAAGACCTGCAAAACAACCTATAACTGCCCCGCATCCGAGATAAAACAGCATCCCGAAAAACATATCAGGCGACGGACCTATCACCGCCTGAACTCCTCCCGCAGCTATACCTGCGCCAAGAAGTCCTCCCACCTGAGCGTGAGAAGAAGAGACCGGAAGACCTTTTCGCGAACAGAAACTTACCCACAAAATCGCACCGCATAATGCAACTAAAAGAAGAACAGGTGTTATAATATCAGTTGTCACCAATCCTTTTCCAATTGTTGAGGCAACAGCCGTTGAAAAAATAAACGGACCTAAAAGACAAAAAAGAGAAGCAACCGCCACCGCTTTTCCGGGAGACAATGCACGTGTGGCTATAGTTATTGCGATGGTATTTGCCGCATCATTTCTTCCGTTGCAGACGTTAAAATATACTGCAAGGCAGATTCCGATTATCGCGATTACAAGAGTTATCGTGTCCATTTTCTACCCGCACCTTATGAGTATAGAATTGAAAATATATTCCGGAGTCCTCTATTTATCGGTGTGAATTTTAAACATTTCACAGACTCCAGAAA
>DALTWR010000198.1 GCA_029986975.1 Methanocorpusculum sp. | reverse complement strand
AAACAGATTTTTGATGGGATGTGTTGAGATAGCCGAGGTAAATTCTCACTCTCTTTATACCTGTTTTCCCCATACGCCTTTCGCGTATATTGATATGCACAAAAACCAAATATATAATTCAAATGGTGCATCTTACCGTAGATATCGGAGGAAAACCCGGCGTTAACTGCCGCGGATTTTGTACATACTGTTATTTTAAACACGCAAAAGATGTACCGCCGTTTGGATGCAGATACTGTCTTCCCTTCAAAAAAGGATGTGACTACTGTTCACGCGGCGTAAAAGAAGGATATGACGGATTCCTGCCGTTAAAAGAGGTCGCAGAAAACTTCCTTGCCGACCTTCAGATGACAACTGACGACGTAACGCGGATAACCATCTCCGGAGGCGGAGACCCCAGCTGTTACCCGGAGTTTACTGATTTAATAGAAATCTTAGGAAGCCTCAACGTCCCCCTTCATATAGGATACACCAGCGGCAAAGGATTTGACTCAGCGGAAACGGCAGACTTCTTACTGAAAAACAACTTAAGCGAAATCTCATTTACCGTCTTTGCATCAGACCCTTCCTTACGGAAAAAATATATGCACGACCCGACGCCGGAAGCCTCACTTGCAGTTCTCGAACGCCTCGCAGAAAAAATTGATGTCTATGCAGCAATCGTCATTTTACCGGGCGTAAATGACGGCGACGTCCTTGAAGAAACGCTTTTGTGGCTTGAGCGTGGCGGCGTAAAAGGCGTTATTCTCGGGCGGTTTGCAACCGGCGTTGAACAGGGGCTGATTCTCGATAACGCGCCGGTAATCGAAGGACAGAAGATGCACTCAATCGAAGAGTTCAGATGTCTTGTTGAAACCGCACACAAAAACCATCCGAACCTGCGGCTTTCAGGAACACCGCTGTATGACCCTCTCTTCGACTCGCCGTTTGCCATCCGCAAAAGACCCGACCTGCTGGAAAAACTGCCGCGCGTAACCGGAAAAACATCGGTAATCACCGGCGCTGCTGCAGCGCCGTACATTTCTGAAATTCTGCAGAAGTGCGGCGCTGACAAAGAAAACGTTGTTCCGACTGCAAAAGATATTGCCTGTCTCATGACGATTGACGATTTGAAGGCGCTCGATACAGAAAAGCTTACGGAGACTGTTATAATTCCGGGCAGAGCATTCGTATTCGACCCCGAAGCCTGTGAAGTACTCGACCGCGTTATCGTCCGCGGACCTGAGATGCTCACAGCAGACGGTGAAACAAGCATGGGAATGACTGAAGACGCGGTTCTTTCCATGGAGTTTGAAGGATTTGCCGCGTTAATCCAGTTAATTAATCAGTACGGAGAATAAGTATGAACTTAGATAAAAAAGAACTCTTTCAGGTAATCGGATACACATTTTCCGACATCAAACTGCTCAACAGTGCCTTAACCCGCGTCGCTTACGCAGGAGAACACGGTATTGAAAAGAAACGGACTATGGACAGATTTGCAGTTCTCGGCGATGCAGCCCTTGATACTGCAATACTCGAGTATCTTCTGGCATCAGGCGAAGACGACAAAGGAGACATTACGATGAAAAAGATAGCTCTCGTAAATATGTCTGTGTTTCGCCGGTTCGCTGAAAGCATTAATCTCCCTGATTTTGTTTTCTGGGGTGCAGGCGAACTGCGTCAGCGTATCTGGGAATCGGGAAGAGTTTCAGCGGAATGCTTTGAAGCACTGTGCGGGGCTGCGTATCTCGACGGCGGAATGGATGCAGTAAAAATAATTCTGAAGACCGTAGGCGGAATCGGAGAATAAGTACGCACTCTTATATCATAAAACCGCAAATAGAATAGTATGGGATTTCTTGACGATTTAAAAAGCACAGCTAAAACAGAATTTGACGCCGCAAAAAAAGCAGTGAGAACTGAGAAGCTGAAAGCAGAACTGAATGACTTAAAACGCCTTGAACAGGAAGCGTTTGCAAATTTAGGCAGAACTGCAGCAGACACCTATGGTCTTGAATCATTCGGCGAACACGGCAAAAAAGTCTCTGACATCAGAGAGAGAATCGCAGCAAAAGAAGCTGAAATCAAAGAATCAGAAGCAAAGACTCAGTAACTGATTCATCCCCTCCCCTAAAATGAACAGTGATTCAGATTCACCGGAGATGGTACTGCTCGGCGTTGGAAACGCGCTGCACACCGATGACGGCGCAGGTCCGTACCTTGCAGACCTTATTTCCGAAGAGAAGAATCCGAAGATATCTGCATTTAACTGCGGCACTGCGCCTGAAAATTTCACCGGTGTTGTAAGACGCCTGCATCCGAAACACCTCATAATCGCCGATGCTGCCCTCATGAATGAAAAACCGGGCACGCTGCGCCGTATTCCTGCAGAAAAAATTGAAGATGCGGCTGCTGGAACGCACATGCTTAGCCTGACGCATCTGATCAGATACGTAAGCGATGCAGCAGAGGTTGTTACGCTTAT
>DALTWR010000009.1 GCA_029986975.1 Methanocorpusculum sp. | reverse complement strand
CCCCTTCTTCAGCCGGGGCAAAGATTCTGCTGTAGATAAAGTAGGGGCAGATTACCGGGCGGTCTTTTTCCTGTTTTCGTATCTGATTCTGAATCTCTTTGTCTGCTGCAGGGACATAGGAGCCGCGCTCGGCACGCTTCTGCATCAGCGCCGTGCTGAATGCCTTGACGCTTTCAGATTTGCGGTAGGTATCCCCAAATCCCCCGAGCGGGCACATCTTTCCCTTTCCGATAAGGTAGGTGAACTTCAGGTCGGGCTTTTTCTTTTTTCTGATGAGTTCAAGTTCCCGCGTAAAAATCTGCAGCTGGGAGATGGTACGTACCGCAATGAGAATCTTTCTCCCATCCGCTTTTGCAAGAATCGGGGCAATTACCGAGGATTTTCCGCAGCCTGTCGGAGCGTCTATCATTAAAATACCGTTCTTTTCAACGGTCTCTGCCGCTTTATCGAGCATCTCCTGCTGGTTTTTCCGATAGGACTGATACGGGAAGTAGTCGGAAATCTCTGCCATTTTATGGATATAATATTTGTTCTGAAGAGATTAGTACATACCTCTTTATTCTCCGGATAAATCACTACCTTTATATCATTATAAGACACACATGTATAAGCAGTATCTGTGTGATACTCTCGGGCCATTAGATCAGTCAGGTAGATCGTCGGACTTTTAATCCGCAGGTCGGGGGTTCAAATCCCTCATGGCCCGCTTTACACCCGGGTTTTTTGACATCAGGATAACAGCACCTGTCTATCCTATTTCATTCAGACTCGGTGTGTAGAAGCTCACTCCCACAGGCGCATCCGTTGGATATGCCGGAATATTTTCCCGCAGATAAAAACGCCGAAGAAACACATTGTTTTTACAAAGGTCGGAATTATACCTCTAAAATAATTCAGCTACCGTAAAATCAGCAGCAAGACAACGTATCCAGACAAAGGAATCTGATTAGGAGCTACATGACACGACTAAATGTATTACTGCACGAGATGGTCCCTGACCATCAGATCATGACACCGGAGGAAGTCTCTGACCTGCTCCAGTCCTTCGACATCAACGAAGACCAGCTGCCTAAAATCTATCACGACGACCCCGCCGTGAAAGCATGCAAGGCAGTCCCGGGAAATGTTCTTCGAATTACCAGAAAAAGTCAGACCGCAGGCGAAGCAACTGCCTACCGCCTTGTCGTAAGACGCCCGAAAAAATAAGCCGGAGAGACTAATTCATGATTGACAGAAGCGTATTATCCGGCGCGTATTTCTCACAGGAACACGTCGCCCGCCATCAGCTTGATTCGTACAACTTCTTCATCGAAGAAAACCTTCAAAGAGTCGTTGACGAACAAAAGATTGTTGAAACAGAAATCGTAAACCGCGGCAAAAACCAGGAACCCGTATGGGTTGAACTCGGAAACATCCGCGTAGAAAAACCAATCGTCAGAGAAGCAGACGGTTCGCAGAGCAAACTCTATCCGACAGAAGCACGGCTTAGAAACCTCACCTATGCAGCACCGATGATTCTGGAAATGACTCTCCATCAGGGAGACAAAGTCTTCCCGACTCAGGAGACCACCATCGGTCAGCTTCCGGTAATGATCGGCTCAAAGGTCTGCAACTTAAACGGCCTTTCCGTTCCGGAACGCACAGAACAGGGTGAAGACCCGTGCGACCCGGGAGGATACTTCATTGTAAACGGAACCGAGCGTGTCTTAATGACTCTCGAAGATCTTGCATCCAACAAGATTATGACCGAATACACCGAACGGTACAACGAACAGATTCACGTAGCCAAAGTCTTCTCACAGTTCCGCGGCTACCGTGCACTTGTCGTCGTTGAAAAGAACAAGAAAAACCTTCTTGAAGTCTCCTTCCCGTCCGTTGCAGGTCACCTTCGTTTCGCAGACCTGATGCGTGCCTTAGGCATGGAGTCTGATGAAGAGATTGTATCTGCTGTTTCCTTATCCGAAGATATCTTAACCTACATGATGCAGAACCTCGAAGAAAGCGAGTGTGCAACAGTTGACGAAGGTATCATGTACGTCGGTAAGAAACTTGCGCCGAACCAGACCAAAGACTATCAGAGAAAACGTGCAGAGTTCGTCCTCGACAGCTACCTTCTGCCGCACTTAAACTACCTCATCCCCGGAAACCTCAAACCCGGAGAACCGGGATATGCAGAAGCAGCAAAAGACGTCCGCCTTGCAAAAGCAGAATTCTTAGGCAGAATGGCAGAAGCATGTTTCGACCTCGCCTTAAACAAGAGGAGAATCGATGATAAAGATCACTACTCCAACAAGCGCTTAAAACTTGCAGGCGACTTAATGGAAGATTTATTCCGTATCTCCTTAAACCGTTTAACCCGTGATGTCAAATACCAGCTTGAACGCGCCAGCATGAGACACCGTGAACTTGCCATCAGCACCGTTGTCCGTGCAGATGTGTTAACCGAACGTCTTATCCACCCGCTTGCAACCGGAAACTGGGTCGGCGGAAGAACCGGTGTATCCCAGCTGATGGACCGTGTTGACCACATGTCAGTAATTTCCCACTTACGAAGAGTCATCTCCCCGCTTTCCCGTTCACAGCCTCACTTCGAAGCCCGTGATCTTCACCCGACACAGTGGGGAAGAATCTGCCCATCGGAAACGCCGGAAGGTCCGAACTGCGGTCTGGTAAAGAACTTCTCACAGTTAGTTGAAATCAGCCGCGGAACAGACGTAGAAGAAATTATGCACATAATTCAGCGTATGGATATCCAGCCAATCAGGAGTGAGTAACATGGATAAAAAAATGGCACGTGTATTCGTTGACGGAGCATTAATCGGCAAAGTTGATGATGCAGAAGGATTTACCCGTCACTTCCGTCAGATGAGACGTTCAGGAGACGTATCCACTGAAGTCAACATCTCATACAAAGATTATTCAAACGAAATCATCATCAATACTGACAGAGGACGCGCCCGCCGCCCGTTAATCGTTGTCCAGAACGGAGTTCCGGCAGTAACTCCTGAGGATATCGAAGCAGTCAGATCCGGAAAATATATCTTCAAAGACCTGGTAAATCAGGGAAAGATTGAGTTCATCGACGCAGAAGAGGAAGACGACCTCTATATCGCAGTCGAGGAAAAAGAGTTAACCGAAGAACACACTCACCTTGAAATCGACCCGTCTTTAATCCTTGGAATAGGTGCAGCACACGTTCCGTTCCCGGAGCACAATGCATCTCCGCGTGTTACCATGGGTGCAGGTATGATTAAGCAGGCGTTAGGCTTTGCCCAGTCGAACATGAAGCTCAGACCGGATACCAGAGGCCACATGCTTCACTACGCACAGGTTCCGATGGTGCACACTCAGGCCGCCGAAATGATTGGTTCTGAAAACCGTCCGCAGGGTCAGAACTTCTGTGTTGCAATCATCTCCTACGAAGGATACAACATTGAAGATGCACTTATCTTCAACAAAGCATCCGTTGAGCGCGGAGTCGGACGTTCCCACTTCTTCAGAACCTACGAAGGAGAAGAGCGCCGCTATCCGGGAGGACAGATTGACAGAATCGAGCGCCCCGAAGACGACATCACCGGCTCTCACGGTCCGGGATCTTACGCAAACCTCGATGTTGACGGTGTCATCAACCCTGAAACCATCGTAAATCCGAAGGATGTTTTAATCGGAAAAACCTCTCCGCCGCGTTTCCTTGAAGAGCCGACCGGAGAACTTCTGGCGGTTGAAGAACGCCGTGACACCTCTGCTACGATGAGAAGCAATGAAAGCGGTATCGTAGATACGGTTATCATTACTGAGTCCGAGAACTCTTCCCGCTTAGTAAAGGTCAGAACCCGTGACCTTCGTGTACCGGAAATCGGCGATAAGTTCGCATCCCGTCACGGTCAGAAGGGTGTCTGCGGATTAATTACCCTGCAGGAAAACATGCCGTTCACTGCAGAAGGAATCTCCCCTGACTTAGTCATCAACCCGCATGCAGTACCTTCCCGTATGACCATCGGACATATGCTTGAGATGATTGGAGGAAAGGCAGGCTCTCTGAGCGGTTCCCGTGTCAATGCAACATCATTTAGAAAGACCAACGTCGAAAAAATCTTCGACTCCAAATTCGCACAGGAACGCCTGTTAAAGGATAAGAAGATTGCAAAAGACCTTGCAGACGATGCGTTAACCCGTGAACAGGTCCTTACGTCACCAGCTCCAGGGGCAGGATTCGCCCACACCGGCCGTGAAGTTATGTATGATGGTATCACCGGAAGACGCTTCAAAGCAGATATCTACATCGGCGTTATCTACTACCAGAAACTGTACCACATGGTATCAACTAAGATGCATGCCAGATCCCGCGGACCGGTTCAGGTCTTAACACGCCAGCCGACTGAAGGCCGTGCACGTGAAGGAGGTCTCAGATTCGGAGAAATGGAGCGTGATGTGATGATTGGTCACGGTGCTGCAATGGCCTTAAAAGAGCGTCTCTTAGACGAGTCCGATGCAGTTAAGCAGTATGTCTGTGCACGCTGCGGTATGGTTGCGATGTATGATGCAAAGCAGAAGACCACCAAATGTCTTGCCTGCGGCGCAGAGACCGACATTTATGAGGTTGAGATGAGTTACGCATTCAAACTTCTGCTTGATGAAATGAAGAGTATGGGTATAGCCCCGAGATTACGTCTGGAGGATATGGTATGACCGCGCCAAAGAAAGTCGGAAGAATCGAGTTCGGTCTCCTTTCTCCGAAACAGATTCGTGATATGAGTGTCTGTAAGATTATCTGGCCGGACACCTATGATGATGACGGTTTCCCGTATCCGAAAGGATTAATGGACCCGTCACTTGGTGTTATTGACCCCGGTCTTCGCTGTAAGACCTGCGGTCAGAAACAGGGAGACTGTCCCGGACACTTTGGTCACATCGACCTTGCAAAGCCGGTTATCCACGTCGGATACACCAGACTTATCAGAAAACTCTTACGTGTCACCTGCCGCGAATGCGGACGTCTTCTCTTGGATCAGGACGAAATCGAAAAGTTCTCCGCATTAGAAGACGACCCGTACTCTGATGAAACCATCGGCGAAAAAGATATCAAGAAAGAACGTGTCTGCCCGTACTGCGGTGAACAGCAGCTCAAGATTAACTTTGAAAAGCCGACCACCTTCGTTGAGGTTTCAACCGAGACCGATGAAGCAGGAAAATCCCATAAGATTGAGCACAAACTCACCTCCGCAGATATCCGTGAACGCTTAGAGCGTATCTCTGACGATGACCTTCGCCTTCTTGGAATCGACCCTGAGGTCGCAAGACCTGAGTGGGCAGTTCTTACGGTTCTTCCGGTCCCGCCGACAACCGTCAGACCGTCAATTATTCTTGAAAACGGTCAGCGTTCTGAAGATGACTTAACCCACAAGCTTGTTGATATCATCAGAATCAACCAGCGTTTCAAGGAGAATCAGGATGCCGGTGCCCCGCAGCTGATTATCGAAGATTTATGGGAACTCTTACAGTACCATGTAACAACCTACCTCGATAACGAAGTTGCAGGATGTCCGCCGGCACGTCACCGTTCCGGAAGACCGCTTAAGACCTTATCCCAGAGACTGAAAGGTAAAGACGGACGTTTCAGAGGTTCTTTATCCGGTAAGCGTGTCAACTTCTCATCCCGTACCGTTATCTCTCCGGACCCGAACTTATCTGTTGGAGAAGTCGGTGTCCCGTTAGCTATCGCAAACGAGATGTCAGTGCCTGTTCGTGTTACCAAGCAGAACATCGAAGATATGCGTACCATGATTAGAATCGGTCCGAACAGACCTACCCTTCGTGACCCGTGCGGTGCAAACTACGTAAACCGCCCTGACGGACGCCGTATCCGCTTAATCGCAGGTCCGGAAGGAAACTGCAACACCGTTGCAGATATGATTGAACCCGGATGGAAGGTTGACCGCCAGCTGCGTGACGGCGATGTGGTTCTCTTCAACCGTCAGCCGTCTCTGCACAGAATGTCAATTATGTCCCACCGCATCAAAGTCATGAACGGCAGAACATTCCGCTTAAATCCTGCAGTATGTCCTCCGTACAACGCAGACTTTGATGGTGATGAAATGAACCTGCACGTTCCGCAGACTGAAGAGGCACGTGCCGAGGCAGAACTGCTGGTCGCAGTTCAGGAAAACATTTTATCACCGAGATTCGGCGCACCGATTATCGGCGGTCTGCACGACCACATCTCCGGTATCTTCATCTTAACCAATCAGGTCAAATGGTTTACCAAGTCCGAGTTCCTCTATCTCTTAAAATACACCAAGGTAGAACACCTTCCGGAGCCGGGCAAGATTGAAAACGGCATTCCCTACTGGAGCAACAAACAGGCATTCTCTGCAATTCTGCCGAAGGATGTCTCCATGTTCTACAAGGCAACCTGCTGTCAGAACTGCAACCCGTGTACCAAAGACACCAAAGAAGGATGTCCGAACGATGCATTTGTAAGAATTGTCGATGGAGAACTCCTTTCCGGAACTATCGATAAGAAGTCTGTCGGTGCAATGGACGGTTTAATTCTGAACCGTATCATCCGTCTGCACGGTACCAAGCGTGCAAGAGAGTACATTGATGACTTAACCAAACTCGCTATCCGCGGTATTATGCTTCGCGGATTCAGTTACGGTATCAATGATACTGATTTAGGTAAGACTGAACACAAGCAGATTCGTGAAGTCCTCGACAATGCAGAAGATGAAGCAGCACAGAAGATTGCCATCTTTGAACAGGGACACCTTGAGCCTCTGCCGGGAAGAACGCCGGAAGAAACTCTCGAACTGCAGCTGATGAGCCAGCTCGGTAAAGCCCGTGACCGTACCGGAGACATTGCATCCAGAAAGTTAGGTTTCGAAAACTCTGCTGTGGTAATGGCAGTATCCGGTGCCCGTGGTTCCATGCTTAACATGGCACAGATGGCAGGCTGTATCGGTCAGCAGGCAGTTCGTGGTGAGCGTCTCTCAAGAGGTTATGAAGACAGAACCCTCCCGCACTTCAGACGCGGAGACAAAGGAGCAGGCGCACACGGTTTCGTCCGCAACTCCTACAAGTCCGGTTTAACCCCGACCGAGTTCTTCTTCCACGCAATTGGTGGTCGTGAAGGTCTTGTCGATACTGCAGTTCGTACATCACAGTCCGGTTATCTGCAGCGCCGTATGATTAACGCACTGCAGGATTTAAAGGTCGCATACGATGGAACGGTCCGCAGTACCGGTGGTAAGATTATCCAGTTCGTCTATGGTGAAGACGGAACAGACCCGGCAAAATCCGCATCCGGTCTGCCGGTTGATGTCAAAGGTATTGCTGAATCCGTCTTAAAGGAGGAGATTTAAATGGCAGCAAAGAAGAAATCCCTCGAAGAAACTGTTGAAGCTATCATTGACTCACCCGTTGAAGAAGTACCTCAGGTTGACGCTGAAGTAAAGAAATCCCTGCAAAGAAGAGAAGTTCTGCAAAGAAAGCAAAGGCTGCAGAACCGGTCGAGGCAGAAGATGCACCGGTTATCCGCAAGGTTGACAACTTTGTGCCGGAAACCGAGATTGCAAAGGAGATTCATTCCTGGAATCTCCCCAAGACGCTCTTTGAACTGATTGACAACTGGCTCGAAGCAAAGAGCGAAGAAGACTTTGAAGCAGTTGACCTTAATCAGTTCAAGAAGCGTGTGATGACTCTTATTGATGCTAAGTATCCGGTTTCAACTACTTCAGAACTGGTAAAGATTCTCATCAAGAAGCATGACGAAGGAAAGCCGGTCTCTGACGCTCAGTTCGACGAGATTATGACTCGTATTGCACGTGAATATCAGATGACCCGTGTTCAGGCATGTGAGGCGGTAGGTATTACTGCAGCACACTCGATTGGTGAACCGGGTACACAGATGACGATGCGTACGTTCCACTTCGCCGGTGTGGCTGAAATTAACGTTACCTTAGGTCTGCCGCGTCTCATTGAAATTATGGATGCGAGAAAGGAGCCGTCAACTCCGACGATGACTATTTATCTGGAGAAGGGCTACCGCGAAGACCGTGACAAGGCACGTGAGGTTTCATGGATGATTGAGGCTGCCCCGCTTCACGAGTTCGGAGATATTGAAACCGATATCGCTGATATGTGCGTTGTTGTTGAAATCAACAAAGATGTCTGTAAGAAGAGAAAGATTCCGGTCGCTGACGTCTTAGCCCGTGCCCCGCAGAAGATTAAAGACAAACGCCACTACCGTGAATTCGAGGTGGAAACCAATGAAGAGAAAGGTATTCTTCGCTTCCTTCCGAAGAATCCTGACTCCTATCAGAACCTGTTCCAGTTAGCTGACCATGTCCGTCAGGTCATTGTTCAGGGTATTGACGATATCAAGCGTGTTGTGGTCAGAAAGGAAAATGATGAGTACATTCTCCATACTGAAGGTTCTGACCTGAAAGCGGTCTTTGAAATCAACGGTGTTGACTGTACCAGAACCAAGACAAACAACATCGCAGAAATTGCGGCAACGCTTGGTATCGAAGCAGCACGTGCATCCATCATCGATGAAGCTTACTCCACCTTAAAAGAGCAGGGTATCAGTGTAGATAGAAGACACATTATGCTTGTTTCTGATATCATGTGTATGGATGGAGAAGTCAAGCAGATCGGCCGTCATGGTATTGCCGGTGAGAAAGAATCTGTTCTTTCCCGTGCATCTTTCGAGGTGACGGTTAACCACCTGCTTGATGCAGCGATTGCCCATGAGTTTGATGAACTCTCAGGTGTTACTGAAAACGTTATTGTCGGTCAGCCGATTAACCTCGGTACCGGCGATGTAAAACTGATGGCAAAACGCTTAAAGAAGTAAGTCTTTCAAAGACTTACATTTCTGTTTTACTACAAATATCCTCGCAGAATCCAAAAACAACCTCAAATCAGGATTAGATTCAGATAAGAGTTTTTCTGCGGGCAACTATTCAGCCCATCTCTATTTCAGGACATGGAGGTATTTTATTGGGCAATTTCCACTGACCGGACTAACCATCTGCATCAAACAAGAGAGTTGAAAGCAGCCAAATATTTCCCGTCAGTAGTCATAGATGCCGCCTTTCTGCAGCACCAGACCGGCACAGATACGTACCGTAGGATTATCAGACTGCGCCGCTTTCAAAAGAGCATCCAAAGACGGCTGCCCGATACGTTCCAAAGCAGATGCAGCCATCCCTCTTGCCTGAGGATTTTCCGAAGAGAAAAGTCCTACAAGAGGATCTACGGCTGCATCCTTAAATGACGCAAGAACCGCTCCAATGTATTTCTGCACCGCAGCATCTTTTTCTGTTTCCGCATGGGAAACCAGAATCGGAATGACAAACTTACCAGACTTGGTAAGCGCCCGCGCCAGATACCAGCGGGATGTTACATCTCCTGTTCTGATCTCCTCAAGAACCGTTTTAATTATCGATGAATCAGCAGCAATCAGTTTGACCAGCTCATCTTCCGCATTTCTTCTAACAGCCATATCCGAAGACTTTACATCGGCAAATACATCACTCATTTCATATCCCCTTCGGGTTCTGCTTTGATACCGATAATTTCCGCTGCGGATTTATCTGAATCGATGTTCTCCTGCAGTTTTTCCGCATCGTCTTTTCCGTACCAGAGAGTCAGCTGGTTAAACGGAACATCCACTCCTCCTTTACGTAAATCCTTGAAAATCTGCCAGAGCAGCTCGGTTCTTGCTGTCCACCAGTATGCAGAAGGAGACCAGATTTTTACCGCAACCCTGATACCGTGTGCGCCAAGGTCATCCACATAAAGAGACGGGGCAGGTTCTGTTAAGGCATACGGATGGCGGGAGATAGTATCCCGGATAATCTTTAACGCCGTATCAGCATTGTCTGAATATCTGATATCAATACCATAGGAAAACCTGCGTGCTACATTCGAAACACAGTTTCTGATGTCTGCTGAGAATACGTTTGAGTTCGGGATTCTGAGAAGAATACCGTCATATGTCTTGATAAGAGTTGAAAGGAGACTGACTGACTCAACGTACCCTTCCGTCTCATTAATGATAACCACATCACCGACATTAATCGGGCGCTCAATCATCAAAAGAATGCCCGCGATGAGGTTGGAAAGCGTGTTCTGACTTGCAAAACCGATGGCGACTCCCACAATTCCTCCTGCAACCAGAATACCTGATATATCAATATGCAGCTGCGGACATGCCACGAGAAACGCAACGAAATATATGACCCATGAAGCAAGTTTTACCAGTCCGTCAGTATTTTTTACATCCACTTTTCCGGTAAGAACACGCCGGATAAGAGTACTTACAATCTTTTTCAGAAGGATAGTAACGGCAATAATTATCGCTAATGCGATGAGGTTTCCTATCGTAAATTCACCGAAGATAACCGTATCAAGCAGACTGTTTCCGGTAGTGCCTCCGTTCATCATTGTTTCGAGGTTCTCGAAAATTTCAGAGCCGTTAAAGAGAGTGTCAGTTTCAGTCATATTATCTCAGCCCCATATCCATAACAAAGGTCAAATCATTCTGCCCGTTTTTGATGTTGCAGAAAGCTGTTGTCTTCCGGTCGGTAAACACCGGTTCTGCTTTTACCATATCTTTTCTAAGCGGTAAATCCGTACAGGAAACCTGTGCCGAGTTCGGATTTATAATAGAAACATCTGCACATGCTGCAACACTGGTGGAATCATAATACAAAGACAGCCCTTTCAGATACAAAATGACACGCCCTAATGACACCCATGAATCTGATTTATTTTCGATATGTAATCTGAGTAAAAATTCCTTGTAGTTTTTCACCGGAAGAGGGACTGCAGATACCCTTGAGCGGGTGTCTCTTACGATAACCCCGCGGGTTGCTGTCCCATAGAGAGCAAACTTTGTCCTGGCGAAGCTGAAGACATCAAGAATCTTTACTTCATTATTCGACGCATTAAGGGTTATCGCAATTTCCAGAGGAGCTGTTACGAATAGAACGGTATTACATCCGGGTTCAAGTTCGATTTCATCGAATCTGATCTGCAGATAGTCTGTCACAGGGGCGGGCAGGTGATTCGGTCCTGCAGGATGTACGCTGTACTCTTTGTTTGATGCGGCGATATTTGCCTCAAATGTTTTCCCGTCGAGTCCGCGTTTATAGTGCATTATTCCGTCTTTATCTTCGAAGGATAACGTAAGTCTCCGGTGATTTATGCTGCGGGTAAACGGATAGGTGCCGAATGCTATCGTTTCCCAGACTGAGTCTGTCTTCTCATACTGAAAAGCAGTTCCTTTTTTACGGCGGTCGGTAAATGTCGGAATGACCATAACTGATAATATATTTGGGCGGATTAGTAATAGGGATTTGGGATGAGGAGGGAAAATTCAGGAACAACACATCATTTTATCCCCAAACATCATATACTCAATGCAGATTAGGTATTCTCCGAAGGGGGATGAAAAATGGAAACGGATTTCATATTAG
>DALTWR010000008.1 GCA_029986975.1 Methanocorpusculum sp. | reverse complement strand
GCGCGGCTTCGTGTTTACCGGAACTCACAAAAAGTATTTATACTATATCATACTCATTAGTAAGTGCATATAAATTCTGCGGTTTCGTATCGCCGCAGCATGCGATAAGATTCGGAGAACACACGTGAAGTCAGCAGGAATTATTACTGCACGTTTGGGCAGCCGTCTTCTGGTTGCCAGGTGTGACGCGGGTCAGCTTCCTCCGTTATATACAGAGGTTGCAGACGGCACTAATCGTCCTGTTGGCAAAATCGTTGACTTATACGGCAGTGTAGGAAAGCCGTATGTAACTATATTCTGCGCTGAAAACGTTCCGGCAGATGTAGGAACTGAAGTATACGTTGTTGCCGGCTCAAAACCGGAACACGAAAAAAAGTATCATCGCAGAAAGAGGAATCTGAGATAATATGGAATCTGAAATTGAAAAGTTAAGACAGTTAAAGCAGCAGCGGGAAAAGATGAAGGAGCGCCAGGGTATCGCAGCAGCTCCGAAAGAAAGGGAATCTCAGGAAGTTACCCGTGACACTCAGGCGATTACAGTATGCCCTGAGTGCGGCAGCAAGCAGCTTGTTCATGACTACGAACGTGCAGAACTTGTCTGTCAGAACTGCGGTCTTGTCCTTGATGACGACTTCATTGACCGTGGACCGGAGTGGAGAGCGTTCGATCATGACCAGCGCATGAAGCGTTCCCGTGTCGGCGCTCCGATGACCTTTACGATTCACGATAAAGGTCTTTCTACTATGATTGACTGGAGAAACCGTGATTCATACGGCAGAGCAATTTCTTCTAAGAATCGTGCGCAGTTATACCGTCTGCGCAAATGGCAGCGCAGAATCCGTGTTTCAAATGCAACGGAAAGAAACCTCGCATTCGCATTATCGGAACTGGACCGTATGGCTTCTGCTCTTGGTCTTCCAAGAAATGTGAGAGAGACTGCAGCGGTTGTTTATCGTGATGCCGTTGATAAGAATCTGATTCGCGGCAGAAGTATTGAAGGTGTTGCAGCAGCTGCCCTGTATGCTGCGTGCAGGCAGTGTAATGTCCCGCGTACTCTTGATGAGATTGCGGAGGTGTCCCGTGTTACGAGGAAGGAGATTGGAAGAACGTACCGTTTCATTTCCCGCGAGCTTGGATTAAAGCTTCTTCCGACTTCTCCGGGCGATTATGTCCCGCGGTTCTGTTCCGGTCTTGGTCTGAAAGGCGAGGTTCAGTCCCGTGCGATGGAGATTTTAAAGCAGGCAGGAGAGCGTGAACTCACCAGCGGCCGCGGACCTACGGGTGTTGCAGCGGCTGCTATCTATATTTCATCCATTCTTTCCGGCGAGAGAAGAACCCAGCGTGAAGTCGCTGATGTTGCAGGTGTTACGGAGGTTACTATCAGAAACAGATACAAGGAACTTGCCGAACAGCTGGATATAGAAATTATCTTATAATTCTTTTTTACGTTTGTTCAGTTCTATTTTTGCTCTTGTACTTCCTGAACTTTTTTTACGTATCTCTTTTAGTATTGGTGTGTTTTTAAAATGTGTGTAATAGATAAGAGAGTGTGAAAAAAAGTTCAGGAAGTACAGGAGGTTTGTTGTTTTGGCAGGTGGAAATTGGTATTTCCCATCTGCAGGAAAATACCTGCCCTGATTTACTTATACACATTTCGGCGGTGTTTTATCCGAACTACCGTTACGATTACCGTTTTTTCATTAATCATAATCAGGATTCTAAAGTCCCCCACACGAATTTTACGTAAACCCTCCATGTCTGTCAAAGGCAATGAACAGGCAAACGGATTTTCGAGGGATGCGTTTATTTTATTGACAATGCGGATTGCAGTCTTTTTATCAAGTTTTTCTAAAAATGAATATGCCTGAGGTGAATAGATTACCTGATACATCATTCACTCTTTCTTTGCGGAAATCATATCTTCAACATCTTTAGATGTATAGAATTTCCCGGAATTAACTTCAGCAACAGCTAATGAAATTTCACGATAATCCTGTTCGTCAAAATCATCTAAATCAGCAAACGTATAATCTACGACTTTGCTAATCATATCAGCATAATTTAATGACGAATCTTTAAACAGTCTGTCAAGTTTTCCTGCAGTGTCCTGACTTAGTGAAACCATAACTTCATCTGTCATTTGTTATAATTATGATCTCATAGATAATATCCTTTTTGCAGGTTTAGCCGGATAGATGTAGACATGCTTTTCAGTTCTGTTTTTTCAACAAACTCCTCCGGCAAACCTAACCTCACAAAACAAATCCGTACTCTTCTAATTCATCTTAATTCAGGAACGTAAACGTGTATTAAATAATCTGAACAGCAGACTTCATCCCCTGCTGATAACAACTCTCATATCATCTCATGACAAATAAATAATGATTTCATGACAGAAATTCCAAAAGAAGAGATGCTCTTAAAGTGTCCGTCAACCTGTGCCGGCTGCGGATCGCTTTTAGCACTCAGATATATCTTAAAAGCTGCAGGGCGTGACACCGTACTGGTAATCCCTGCCTGCTGCAACAGTGTTATTCAGGGCGTATATCCCTATATGCTGCACACCATCCCTGTCTATAACATCGCCTTCGCAGCTGCCGCTGCCTGTGCATCGGGAATGTCTGAAGCATTCCGTGCAAAAGGAAAGAAGACAAACGTCATCGTCTATGCCGGAGACGGCGGAACAGCAGACATCGGCATTCAGGCATTATCCGGTGCCCTCGAACGCTGTGAAGACTTCCTCTACATCTGCTACGACAACGAAGCATACGGAAACACCGGAATGCAGCGGTCAGGTGCAACCCCGCTTGGAGCAATCACCACCACAACTCCGAACGGAAAACGCATCGTCAAAAAAGACCTCGACCGCATGATTGAAGCACACAACCTTCCCTATCAGGCAACCGCATGCGCATCATATCCGGCAGACCTCTACAACAAAGTCAAAAAAGCCCTCTCAATTCCGGGACCGAAGTTCATCCATATCTTAGCACCGTGTCCGCCGGGATGGAAGACTCCGTCTGAAAAGACCGTTGAAGTAGGAAAACTCGCTGTCAAATCAGGCGTATGGGTTCTCTGGGAAAAAGAGTACGACAAATTAACCGTAAGCGCTCCCTCACGTGCCGCCATGAAAAGACCTGTTCCGGTAACAGACTACTTATCAATGCAGGGCAGATTCAGGAAAGTCGATGCAGCCCTTGCCGCACAGATACAGGCAAACGTTGACAAGAACCTCAAAAAGATTGAAGCTGAACTGAAAGTTTCGGAGGAAATCGCATGAAAGGCGAATTAGTAATGGGAACGGGAAACAAAGCAGTCGCAGCAGCTGTTAAAATGGCACAGCCTACAGTCGTTGCAGCATACCCGATTACCCCGCAGACTGAAATCATCGAATCCATCGCAGAGTACGTAGAAGCAGGCGAGATGGATGCCCGCTACATCCCGGTCGAATCCGAACACTCCGCAATGACCGCATGTATAGGTGCTGCAGCAACCGGCGTTCGTGTCTTTACTGCAACCAGTTCTCACGGTCTTTTATACATGCACGAAATGCTTCACTGGGCAGCAGGCGCACGCCTTCCAATCGTCATGGGTCAGGTTAACAGAACCATCGCACCCGGCTGGAACACGTGGGCAGAACACTCTGATGCATTATCCCAGCGTGATACCGGATGGCTGCAGATTTACGTCTCCACTGTTCAGGAAGCATACGATGCAACACTGATGGCATTCAGAATCGCAGAAGACAATAGAATCCTTCTGCCTGTCATGATTAATATGGACGGGTTCTTATTGTCTCACATCATGCAGCCGTATGAGATGACAGAACCAGGCGACTTTATCCCGCCAATCTCTTTACCGCATGCAATCGACTTAGATGATCCGCACGGATACGGCGCAATGAGTCCCTCAAACGTTCACTACCAGTTCAGATTCGACATGGAAAAGGCTCAGCGTGCTGCACGCGAGGTCATTAAAGAAACCGAAGCAGAATTTGCAAAGCGTTTCGGAAGACACTACGCTCCGGTCGAAGAGTATCTCTGCGATGATGCAGAGGTCATAATTGTTGCGATGGGAACGCTTGGAAAAGAGGCGGAAGTTGCAGCAGACAATCTCAGAAAAGAAGGCATCAAAGCAGGTGTTATGCGCATCAGATGGCTTCGCCCGTTCCCGCTTGATATGAAGATTAACGGACGCGAACTGGTAGTCATCGACCGCGACTACTCATTCGGATTCGGCGGCGTTATCGCTGGTGAAATTCAGGCACGCTACCCCGAGGCAAAAATGGCACGTGTAATCGCAGGTCTCGGCGGTCAGGAAGTCACCTACGAAGATATCGCAGAGTTTGTTAAATCCAGAAAGATGGGTACAGAGTTCTGGTTCGGAATTACGGAGGAACAGTAATGTACGAAATTCGTATTCACTCACGCGGAGGACAGGGAGGCGTTACCGCAGCACGCATGATGGCATCTGCTGCCGTTAAAGACGGAAAGTTTGCAACCGCATGTCCGTTCTACGGAGCAGAGCGCCGCGGCGCACCTATCGTTTCATTCGTAAGAATTGATGATGCACCGGTTAGAATCTACTCGCAGATTACCAAGCCCGATATGATTGTTGTCCTCGACCCCACCGTCATGGAAACGGTAAACGTTCTTGACGGATTAAAGGAAGGCGGCGTTATCTTTGTAAACACGCATGAAGATCTGAAGTTCCCGCCGCAGTTTAAAGCGTACTGTGCGGACTTAACCGGTATCGCTCTTGCGAAAAATATGTTTGTCGCAGGAAGTCCGATTTTAAACACGCCGGTCATCGGCGCAATGGCAAAACTCGGCATCTTCTCATCCGAATCCGGCAAGAAAGCAATTCAGGAGACGTTCACTGATGTAAGAAACGTCGAAGCAGCTGAAACCGCATACGAGGAGGTAAAGGCATGACGTATCAGGGAATCCCGAAAATCACCATCAGCACCCCGAAAGAAGCAGCGATGGGACAGACAGGAACGTGGAGAACATTCCGTCCGGTGGTAAACCGCGAAGTCTGCAACCACTGCGGAATTTGTGCTATGTACTGTCCGGATGCAGTAATTGATGCAGACACACAGGAGATTGATTTAGTCTACTGTAAAGGCTGCGGAATCTGTTCCAACGAGTGTCCGAAGAAATGCATAACCATGGTAAGAGAGGAGCACTAAAAACCCTTCCTTATCTTTATAATACATCACATCAAAACTTATACTACTATTAAGGAGAAAACTATGGCAGGAAAGAAAGTCATTATCACCGGTGTCCCCGGTGTCGGAAAGACCACAGTAATCAACGCAGCATACGACAAAGTAACTGCAGAAGGCATCAAATACCAGAACCTCAACTTTGGGAGCTTTATGTTTGAAGTCGCACAGGCAGAAGGGCTTGTTACCGACAGAGACCAGATGAGAAAACTTGACCGCATTCAGCAGAAGCGCTTACAGAAACTCGCCGCAGAAAAAATTGCAGCCATCGACGGAAACGTAATCGTTGACACCCATGCATCTGTAAAGACTCCGGCAGGATACCTCGCAGGACTTCCGGAATGGGTCATTTCTGCAATCATGCCGGACACTGTTGTCCTTGTTGAGACTGACAACGACCAGATTTTAGTCCGCAGACTCTCTGATGAAACCAGAACACGCGATGTCGAAGGCTCTCGCTCGATTGCAGAACATCAGGAAATGAACCGTGCATTCGCAGCAGCCTACTCTATGCTTACCGGCTGTACGGTTAAAATCATCGTAAATGCTGACTTCCTTGTTGACAAAGCAGTTGAAGAGCTTGCCGCAGTCCTGAGGTAAACCTTCATGGGTAAAATTGGCGACAAGTATGGTATGTTCATAGCTTTCGGAGCTATGATTGCCATGATGCTGCTCTACCAGTGGCAGGAAGCACGCGCTGTTATTGCAGGGATTGCCAACGTCGTAATCGCGCCTTTCGAGGCTATGGGTATTCCCTTCTTCGGACTGGTGCTGATTCTTGCAACGGTTACCGGTTTCTACTCTTCCCTTCTCCAGAAGTACACCATCGACTATGAGGCGATGACCAAAAATCAGGAGAAGATGAAGGAGTTCAACGCAAAGTTCCGTGAAGCTCAGAAACTGGGTGATGAACGTCTGATTAAGAAGATGCAGGCACAGCAGCAGCAGATGATGAGTGAGCAGATGAAGATGAGTCAGGCACAGTTTAAGCCGATGGCTTATATTTTAGTCGTGACCATTCCGATTTTCTTCTGGCTTTATGAACGCATCAGTCAGATGCCGACTGCAGATATGCTTATTCCGGAAATTGCGGATTTAACGAACTCAATTATTCTGCCGTTTGCAGGTCTTACCTCGTATCAGGCATCAATTCTTGTCTTCCCGGCATGGCTTATCTGGTATATTCTCTGTTCTCTTTGTATGACGCAGATTATCCGCAAAGCATTAAACATCGGGAGTTACTAAATGAGAATCTGTATCGGCGGGCAGCCGGGTTCCGGGACA
Organism: Methanocorpusculum sp.; assembly: GCA_029986975.1. Lineage (GTDB taxonomy): Archaea > Halobacteriota > Methanomicrobia > Methanomicrobiales > Methanocorpusculaceae > Methanocorpusculum. Next base: position 5,028 of record DALTWR010000008.1, on the reverse strand, counting down.
ACCACTCTCGGCAAAGCCCTTGCCGCAAAGTACGGTCTGAGTTTTTACTCAGGCGGTTCTTTTTTCCGCGACAGTGCAGCAGAACGCGGGATGACTCTTGCTGAGTTCGGGGAACTTGCAAAACAGAATCCGGATATCGACCACGAAGTTGACAGACGTCAGACTCAGTTTGCAAAAGACAACGACAATATCATAATTGAAAGCCGTTTGTCCGGCTGGTTTGTTGAAAATGCAGATATCAAGATTTTGCTTACCGCATCTCAGAAGTGCCGCTCGGAACGCATTGCAGAGCGTGAAGGGCTTACGCCTGAAAAGTCATACGAGCTGACGGTTGAGCGTGAAGCCTGCGAAGCACTCCGGTATCGTGAGTACTACGGTATTGATATTCTTTCAACAGAACCGTTCGACCTTGTTATCAGCACTGAGCTGTTTAATCAGGATGAGGTTCTGGCAATTTCTTCAGCGGCGGTTGACTGCCTTCTGAAGAAATAATATTTTTGCAGCTATTCAGTTCCTCTATTTCGGACATGAGGCTGAATAGATACAATTAATTATTCCCAAAAAGCCCCTTCATTCGTTCGACAGATTTTGCTTCATCCGTCTTTTTCGTAAAGACAAGAATTCTATCATCAGGTTTAAACATCACATCCCCGTTCGGGATAATGAGCTCTCCTTTTCTTCTGACAGCCACATATAAATCATCCTTGCTGCCTGAAACCTCACGAACCGTTTTACCATCGCCTTTTGAACCTTCGGCAACCGTTATTTCATAGAGACATCCGCCCTCAATCGATGCAAGAATCTGCGCGTCAGGGTTTTCCAGTTTCAAAAGGAGACTGCGTGCTGCAATATCATCACGATTCTCACAAACCTTAATGCCTGCCTCATGGAACAGACTCTCATGCTCTTTCTGATTTACCACCGCAAAAAGAGACGTTATATTATATCGTTTTGCAATCCAGCATGCCATAAGATTTATTGCATCATCACCGGTTGCCGCAACAAATGCATCCGCCTGCGAAATCCCTGCCTCTTCAAGAGTCTCTAAATCAGTTGCATTTCCGGCTATGGCAAGCAGGTCATACTCTTCAAGAATCCTTGAACATTTTTCCGGGTCCGTATCAATCACTGCAACACTGTTTCCTTTCTGCGCAGAAAAACCCGCAAGCGCTCTTCCAAATCCGCCTAAACCTGCAACTATCAGATACATACCTACTTGTATGAAAGTTACAGGTAATAATCTATCCTATTGAAAAACCTGTCCTATTAATACCTCAGAATAGATACCATATATCCATGCGCATCTGTGGAATCGATGAAGCAGGCAAAGGACCTGTCCTTGGACCCATGACTGCAGCGGGCGTTGTCGCAGAAGATGACTCAGCACTGTCAGGACTTGGCATCAGAGATTCAAAACAGCTCACGCCGAAGAAGCGTGAACAGCTTTTTGATGAAATAACCTCCTCCTTTGAGTATTCAGTAATTGTAAGAACGCCGCAGGAAATTGATTCCCGCCTTGGAACTATGAATCAGTTCACCGTCGCCTGTCATGCAGAAGTCTTACGAAATCTCCGTCCGGACAAAGTCATACTTGACGCATGTGATGTAAATGCAAAACGCTTCGGAGAAAACGTCTTATCCGCATCAGGTGTTGAGGCAGAAGTCATTTCAGTTCACAAAGCAGATGCAAAATATGAGGTCGTAGGCGCTGCAAGTATTGTTGCAAAAGTAACCCGCGACAGAATAATTGAAGAACTGAAAACAGAGTTCGGAGATATTGGAAGCGGCTACCCTTCAGATGAGACCACAGTAGCATTTTTGCGCGGATATATCAGAGAGTACGGAAAAGCCCCGTCCTGCGCCCGTCTTACGTGGCAGACAACAAAAGATTTGTTATCCTCATCTGCGCAGAAAAGTCTCGACGGATTTTTCTGAAATATTCTATCCGCATTGTAACAATTCAGCCTCCTATCTAAAATAAAGATAGACAACAATTCAACTATGAAGAAAGAAAAGGATTGACTGCTGCATTGAATTTAGGGCATACATTCGCGCGCAGATGCCAGCTGACAAAAACAACACCCTTGATTTCATATACATAGATGAAGGGTTACAAAGACCTCCTTGGATTCTGTATCCCTCAGAGTTCCTCTTGGATGGATACACAGAGAAAAGGAGGAGTATGGAAAGTAATTTCTGGACATCACAGATGACTGCAACAGCACAAATGTTTATTTCTGTATATGTCAAATAAGTATATGTAATCCCTACTGATCCCTCAGACAATGTGATCTGAGAAGGAACGGTAGGTTTTATTTTCTGAGTATTTTATGGAGTTAAAGCAGGTAGGTATCTTTATCGACGGCGGATATATTGACCACATGGATAGACACGGATTTACCGGAAAATTTGATTTTAGAAAATTTATTCCGTTTGCTGCTTCAAGAGAAGGAGTGCTTAAGGCAGGATATTACTATACATGTATGCGCCACTTATCGCCTAATCCGTCGCCATATGAAAAAACTCTCTATGCAGGACAGCAGAAGTTGGTAAGTCATATCTCCAAACTCCCGAATATGCAGGTCAGGCTTGGGAAACTGCAGAGACATGGAAATCATTTTGTGCAAAAGCGTGTTGATGTCCTATTTGCTCTTGACCTCGCAAAAGCTGCATGGAAAAATGAGATTGATACTGCAGTGTTATTTGCAGGGGACAGTGATTTTATTCCGGCCATAGAGGAGGCAGAGCAATGTGGCGTGAAAACAGTCCTGTATTATTACCAGCCGTCTTTTAACAGAGATTTACTTAAGAGTGTTACCGAATCATGCGAGATTACGCCGGAACTCTATGCTCAATTTACGAGAAAATAATCAATTCGATCTCTCTTGACTACAGAAGCCGCAGATCTCTATTTCGGTGTGGAGGGAAGGCTGAATAGTTTGCTAACTTTCTTTATTTTAGAAAAATAGCTGAATGGTTACCATACTTTTTTCACATACCGGTGAAGCTGCACTCCTTCGTACTCGATAACCTCCCCCCCATGCATATAAACCTCAAATCCCAAATGATAGATAATCAAATCAGCATTCACCCGTTTTGCAAGCTCAATTAGGGCAGACACTATCTCGACACCCGGACGAATAGCATAAATTACATCCGCACCTTCATAGAGGTCATATCTCGGCTCAACACAGTCATCAACAACCGAAGAAACACTGCTGCATTCAGGATAGCTGTGCACATCCGTACAAAGAATTGGAATCCCTGCAGCAGACACAATTTCTGCTGCAACCGTTTTTCCGCCGAATCCGACTTCCACTGCTGAATGATAATGGTCTTTTATGTAGTTTCCTACAGCCCGCTCAATTCCGTACTGCATGTGAATACATTTATGTCTTTGAGATGTGAAAATAACTATCGATAATGGGCATACATATATTTTGGGACAGCCGTGTCCCGTCAGGGCTTGCTCAGCCGGCAACAGAGGAGATGTCATCAGTACTGAATACCGCAGTATCCAGAATTGACGGCGGAACATTTCCGCTCGAAGGCTACGACGCATCCCGCGGACAGTATGATGCAATGAAAATTCTATCAAAGATTGATTTGTTCAGAAGTCTTCATCCGGAACTATTCAAACCGGAAAAAATGAGCATGGACTTTTTTTCGCAGCACTGCCATCTCTATGAAAAAGTTCTGCTGGTAACATCCGAAGACCTCTATACCCCGCGGAATAATTTCGTCTTCGGTCTTGCGCACATAAAATTAGGAGTGGCTGTAGTATCCGCCGCGCGTCTTACTAACGTCTTCTACGGACGCCATCCGGATGACTATGCGTTAATTAAACGGATTGTTACCGAAGGATGCCATGAGATTGCCCACTTATGCGGACTTGAGCACTGCAGCAACCCCGGGTGCATAATGTACTGCCCGAATAACTTAGACGACCTTGACCGCAAAGACACCTTTTTCTGCGGAAAATGCCGTCTTGAACTCGAAAACGGAATCAGAAGGAGTACATACTAATGGACTGGCTTACCATCTGGGGATACGGCGCTGAGATTCGCGCAGCAGGTGACACTCTTTTTGTGCGGAAAAAAGGTCAGCGTGTCCCGGACACATATCAGCTTGCAGACATTTCTCATATTCTCATCGCCGGAGATACTGTCCTGCACACCTCAGTTGTCGCAAAGTGTTCTGCGCGGAACATTCCGATTTCATTTTTTGACATCAGAGGAAACCCTGCAGGATGCACGCTTGCAAAAGTTCCGCGTCTTTCTGCAGCACAGGATGCCGTATCAGCGCATGCTTACGCAAAAGCAGTAATTGAGTCTTCCATTGAGGCGCGGATGCGGATTCTGCATGAGCTTGCAGAAACGCACGAAAACTTCTACTGCAAAGGAGAGTTTGAAATATTGGCACAAATACGCGGGGAACTGGAATATCTGATAACTCTTCCTGTACTTACCCGCGCGTTTACGCTTACCCGCGACATGTATTATGAAATCATCTCCCGTGCTGTCCCCAAAGATCTTGGGTATAGAAGAAGATGTGAAAGCGACGCTGCAGATCCTGTTAATGTCCTCTTTTCCAAAGGCTATGCAGCGCTCTATGCAACTGTTCAGACGGCTTGTATCGGTGCGGGTCTTGACCTTACAAAAAGTTCTTTGTTCGGGCGTGAAGTTCCCTGCAGCGGATACCCCTGTGTCCGCGAAATCATGGAGCCTGCTCTTGCCCCAATGGTTGACCGTGCAGTAATTAAGACTGCAGCAGAAGGTCTTCTTTCCGGCGCACAGAAGTCAGGTTCGCGCTGGATTCTTCCCGAAAAAGCAGAAGAGGTCTTTTCAAAACGTCTTCGTGAATCTATTGATGTGTTCTGCATTGAAGCAAATGTAAAAGAATACAAAGATGCTGTTCTTGCCGGAAAGATGCCTGAGTTCCATTATCCGGCGTAACAGAATCTATACACTTGTTCTTTTTTTAACCGTGCTGTGACACAAAGCATAACTATCCAGCAGACCTATTTGT
>DALTWR010000197.1 GCA_029986975.1 Methanocorpusculum sp. | reverse complement strand
ACAAGGAAATCATTGATGCTGACATCCTGCAGCTGAAACACCTCAAAGAACGCATGATAGAAAAACGGGAGCAGATCCGCTGCAGAGAGGAGATGAAAAACTGCACATGCGGAAACGAAACAAAACCCTGCACATGCGGAAACGAAACAAAAAACTGCTCATGCGGAAACGAAACGAAACCCTGCGCATGCGGAAACGGGACAAAAAACTGCATCTGCAGAGGAGGAAACTAAAATGGTAAGTAATGCAAAATATTGCCCGGATGTACTTATCGTAGAAAAACTCCTCAGTGGACGCTGGCTTGCAGAACCCTCAACCGGAAAAATCTACTCAAAAGAAACCGGAGGATACCTGAAACCGTATATTGCTCATGGATACCAAAGTGTTTGTCTTGCAAGCACCCATGTCCTTGTTTCCCGCGTCATCTGGATAGCAGCACACGGCATCCCGGAATTACCATGTCTGCAGATAGACCACATCAACGAAAACAAACTTGACAACAGGCTTGAAAACCTGCGGCTCATAAGCCCTGCAGGAAACACCCGCCACAGTCAGGCAAAGCTCACGTATGATGAGGCTGAGATAATCAGACATGAATATGCGGCGGGGGGTGTTACCCAGCAGGTTCTTGCAGACCGCTACGGCATCGCCCGAAGCAGCATATCAGATATCATCCATAACAAAATGTATCGAAAACCTAAACGGATTGTTGACATCGCCGAAGAGATAAAAGCAAAAATCTTCACCGATGTCTGCTGCAAAGGAAACCTCATAAACACCGCAGCGGACAAATACAAACTCTCTGTAGATGATATTATTGCAGTCATCGAAGAGCAGTCGCTGAAAATCGAAATCAGCAGGAAGGTGAACAACTGATGACAGAGCCTGTCGAAGACATTACCCCGGACTTTATTGCCCGGTGCATCAGAAATGAATCGCCCGCACCGTCAGAATGGTTTGAAAAAGCAGTCTGGCTTTCAGGCGTTGCAGCGGCTCTGAAAAAAGTCCTCGCTGAAGTTGAAGCAGAGTACAGAATTGCCGCAGAGGTCATCATTGAAGACGGTCTGACTGATGATACCTATGAGATTGTTCCTCTCATAAAGCAGGAACGAATGATTGACGCTGAGGCTCTTCGGAAAAACAACCCGGCACTCTATGAACAGTGCGCTTTCGTAGATGCTGACCTGATGCTGAAAACGTTGGGGCGTTCAGTTCTTCGCCGGATGATGATTGAAAAGATAGGGGCAGATAAGGTGCTCCCGCTCGAATCTGTGACGATTGATTCTGTTAAGGATGTGTTAGGGACTGTTGAGTTTCCGGAATACATTAAGACCATCACTGTTCCTAACGGGTATGTTATTCGGAAAAAGGCGGTGAACTAAATGGCTGATAAATGGTATGAGTTCGCAGAACTGCTTGACCGTGATGCTCTCAAATCTCTGGTATTACGGCATGAGGAAAATCTCACGGAGGCAGGTAAGGAAATCGAGTGCTCGGCACGCTCCATAAAAACGGCTATGGAGAAACACTGCATCTTAACAACCAAAGAGCGTGAAACGGCAACGCGGGAAGGACTTCGCATCCGCAGGATTCTGCTCGGTGATGAAGAATGATTCACGGGGCAAAACCAAAGCCGGATGATGAAAATCATCCGATGAACAAAGAGGGTGATGACGAACCTCTATGACAACACATGGAAACACCAGATACCCGGAACTTCATGACAAAGCGTCTCTTGAAAAACTTGCCAAAACATACGGGACACCAACGGCAATCGCTAAAGCCATCGGCTGCAAACGGCAGAATGTCTGTGCTGCACTGAATGCGTATGGAATCCGGACAAATCAGGACGGGCGAATGGTACGATTCAGATATAATCGATGACGAGATAACGCAAATATTTGCGTTAGACGCGGGTTTATATCGAATCACGACCAATACTATAGTAGAGAAAAGTGAGTTGGAAAAACAGGAAGATTCCAACTCACACTTAACTCTCAAACACTCTTTTCTGTTTTTCCTTCTGCTTTTTTCGATTAAACTGATTACAAGACGATTGATAATGTGGCCGCTAAAGAAAATCCAGAAAACGATTTCGAGACTGAAATTTCTGCTCTCGAAAAACGACATCCTAAATGTAGCAACGCTCTCCGCCGGATTTATCGCTGGAGAACTCTGTACGGGATTATTGGATTTCTGTTTAGCGTGGTAAAATGGATTATCGACCTTATAACCAGTTCGCAGAACTAAGAAAATCCGCTTCAGATGAAACCGCGGGGAACAAGACGCCCCCGACTATCGCGTTCCTCTTCCCCGCAGAGATTTCCCTGACGGGAAACGGATTTCTTAAGCTTCATACTCTCGCGTAAATACGCACCACACAAAAAAAGGAGAAAACTAAAATGGTTGATTTCGCAACAGCAACCCCAACGTACTCTGCCAAGAGACTTTATGCACAGATTGAAGACATCGAAGACTTTGTCGCCGTAAAAGAGACCTTCCTCAATA
>DALTWR010000007.1 GCA_029986975.1 Methanocorpusculum sp. | reverse complement strand
GCGCAGATTTTCCCGGTCTTCCCATTCTGCCGCCGACTCTCGTCCCGGCTTTCGAGCGCATCTTAATGCCTGAAAGTTCCTGCGCCATCACAAGTCCGTTGGTAAACGGCGACAGGCGTTCCCACGAAGAGAGTTTCTTTAAGTCGTAGGAAAGTCCGAGTCCGCCGATTAACGCAAGCGGTGTTCTGATGACATAATTGCCGTTCTCAACGGTGTGCGGAACAAGCAGCTCTTCAAGAACAGCTTTCGCCTCAGTATTTTTCGGGATGTAGAGAATGCCGCCGTCGATATGTCCTGTCTGTTCTACAATAGATGAAAGTGTTTTTATCTGCTCTTCGGTACAGTCATCCCAGAACCATGTGTAATCCGGATGCAGATATGCGCCTTCTGCAACGAACTTAAGCGCCTCTGCTTCATTTTCCGGATGACGCGGACCTCCTTCCTGAATCCACCACTCCTCACAATAGGACGGGGGCATTAAGACATGGTTGTTTTCCATGAACTCGCCGAAAGAGATGAGAATCTCACCGATATCTAAAATGTAGTCTATCTCATCTTCCTTGACGAGAACTTTTGCCTCTTCAAGCGTATCAACGCGGCGGACTTCGCCTGAGTAAAGGCGAACCGTAGGCCCTTCGATGGTTGTAACAGGCACTACCCCGCAGGCTTTTCCCGGGCGTTCTACCTTCATCTGCGTACCGACAGATAAGTAGTCACCTAAGATATGCAGCGTTGACGGGTTAAATCCGCAGGTTGCAAAGCCCGTATTTCTTCCGCGTCCGAGACGGAGTCTGAATCCTCCCTTTCTCATAGGATAGGAAAACGCCGGTCTTCCGGCGAGCATATCCCGCATGTATTTGTCCTTCGGATGAACTCCGGGCGTGCTCGGCTCATCAGAAGATGTTGCTGCTGCTCCGTTGATGATGATTTTTAAGAAGTCCCAGCCGTCAAGGACAGTGGTGTCCTTGTTCATCTTATCGACGTTCTTTAAAATCTTCGGCGCTTTTAAGCACATTCCTTCGGCGATGACAAGCCCCACACCGCCGCGGACGGTGTTTGTTGCAACACGCTCTAAGTTTCTGTGACCGGAGACTTCCTCCTGCTCGGTTGGTTCTCCATCGATACAGACCGGACAGCTTTTGACAATGAGCCGTATCTCATCGTCTTTGGGCATATTCTGCAGGCTTGAGATGGAGTTGTACTGTTTAATCTCTTCGACGTAGCGTTCGACTTCTTCTTCACGCGGCATGTACCGTTCCATCTTTAAAAGTCTGCGCAGGTAGTCTCCGGCAAGAACTGACATTGCCTGTGCCGTACCTCCGGCTGAACGGATAGGTCCTGCGTAAGAGATAGCAAGATACTCCGAGCCGTCATCGTTTTTCCGTGCGGTAATAGACTCAACACCTTCAGTAGGTGCTGCAACGACTCCTTCGGTGATGATTGCCATCGAGGTTCTAATAGCATGGTCGATAATTTCCTCACGGCTTTTTTCGCCGAACTTTCCGGCAACAAAAGCGTCACAGATTTTTAAGGAGATGAGTTCTCTGTTCAGCGACGGGTCGTGTTCAAGCCGCCGGATTTCTTCAGCAACCCCTTTATATCCTAAAAGCGCCTCGACACGCCCTGCAAGGTCACTGGCGATAGGAACCTCGACGGTGTCACGCGGGTCATAGCCTTTGGCTTTCGCGGCAGCTGCTACATCCATTACTTTGTCAAGCTCGCTTAAGAGTCCGTCTAAGTACGCCTGATATTTTGGCGATGCTGCCGCTTTTTCTTCTGCCATGAGGATAGATGAGTATTATGTTTGTGCTTTCAGGATATAGTGATTTGGAAATGAATGGTTTTGTCTCTAACCTCCGGGTTTGAGGTGAGTTTCAAAGAGACCTGCGGGTTTAGAAGCAAACTCTCCAAAAAATACTTATTTCACTCTCAGATATGTCCCATTCCACATATCATAGTGAGATACCAGTTCACTGCTGTCAGCAGAAAGCGTCAGATCTTCACTAAACGTCTTACCGGTAGCATCCAGAACACAGATATGATACTCATTATTCCCCCTATTCTCCCAGATAAACGGCAATGATGTCAGATACTCCCCTTCCTCACTTACCCACGTCTCCACACCGGATGCATCTGGTGCAAACTCAAAACCCGGACGAGCCATAATACCGTCACTATGGTCTTTTAAAAAGTCAGTGTAGATATATTCTGTATAAGAAAACACTCCGATAACCGAATCCTCAACTGAAGCATCATCAGACCTTATATATCTGCCGTCACCTGCATAGTTCAGAGAAACAAGTTTAGTGCCGTCATCTGAAAGTTTTAACTCCTCTGAAAAGAATGAGCCGTCGCCGTTCATAATTGTAAGACTATAGATGTTATCTCCTATATTCTTCCACGTAAACGGAAGCGGGAAGACGGGCTCACCGGACGCTAAAGCCCACATCTGGATACCGGTATTGTCAGCATGGAAAAGAAGCCCGGGACGTGCCGTAACGCCATTTGGGTGCTCATACAGACGGTCAGTATACACAGACTCCGTAAAATAAAATGCACCAAGAACAGCATCGCCATTGTTTTTTTCATCCGGATGAAAAAAAGAATCCGGATTGATATCTGCAACACATCCGCAAGACATTACACAAGCGAAAACCAGCAGAAGCAGAGGTAAAATATATCTGATATTCATAATGTAAATACATCTTGACCCTCCATGAATATTAACATATCCGAAAAACCAAAGAACCAAAAAATCTGCGCGAACAAAAGACACAGGAAGCTAACTCCTCTCAAAGGGAATGAATCTGCAGACAAAAAGGAAAAAGTACCTGCTTCCCTCAACATAGAATCCCCCACATTAAAATATTCATGAGTTCAATATAATACGTGCCGTGAGAGGAGGGTTGGATGAAAACTGAGGTTCTGAAAAGCATTAAAGAAACCGAAGCCAAAAGTAAATCCGCAGTCGAGGCAGCTGAGAAAGCAGCGGAGCAGACATTAGCAGCCGCTAAACTCGAAGCAGACGGCATTATTGCAAAAGCCGAAGCCGAAGCAGAGGATTACAAAAAGCAGAAACTTTTAGATGCCAGGAATGTAGCAGCAGCGAAACACGACGCTATCGTCAGTCAGGGCAAAGCAGACGCTGAAAAACTGATTGATGACGGAAGCAAAAAGCTTGAGCAGGCTGTTTCACTGTTTGTAGAGCGGTTTAAGGAGAAACTGCATGTTTCAGCCTAAGCCGATGACCCATCTGTTAATTGCCGCAGGCAAAGACCAGATGGCGTCAGTAGTGAGCGAATTATATCGTCACCAGGTATTCCACATCACTGATTTTGTCGACCAGGGTAAGGAAGGATACGAAGGCGTAAAGATAGGTGTACCTATGCCAAACGCCGGAGAACTCTCTTCAGACCTTATTAAAGTAAGATCTATAGAGAACGTCTTCCAGACCGCCCCGAAAACGCAATTTGACGTTCCCGTACGTCCGGCAGAAACGATTCGAGCAGCAATTAAAAATGAACTTCCGAAGATCTCTGAAGAAGTTAGTGCGCTCACGGCAAAGCGTTCGAATGCTGAGGCAAAAATCCGGGAATGCGAACAGCGGATTACAGAACTGCAGCCTTTTGCAACAGTTCCCGCCGAACTTGAATTATACCACGGCTATGAAAGCATAACTGCATATGCCGGATATATTGAAAACGATGTTGAATTTGACATCCCCTGCGAAAAATTCTATGCCGCAGGCGAGAAGAAAGAAAAAGGATTCATCGTTGTATTCGTCGGACGTGAAAATGCAGCAAAGGCAGAATCGATTCTTTCTGATGCAGGTTACATTGCAGTAAACCTGCCGACCGGAACAGGATCTGTTCAGGCAGCAATCGATCAGTACGCAGCAGCCTTGACCCAGGCTAAAGCGGAAGCTGAAGATGCAAACGCCAAAGTTCTTGAGGCAAAGACAAAATACGCAGATCTTCTTGCAGCATGCGATGAAGTTCTTTCGTGTGATGTAGAACGCGCAGAAGCACCGCTTCGGTTCGCAACAACCGAAGAAGCATTCGTCATTGACGGATGGGTGCCGTTTGACGACGTTGAAAAGCTTGAAGCCGGACTTAAACAGGCAACAAGCGGAAAAGTATACGTCACAGTTGATGAAGATGAAATCAACTATGACGAGGTTCCAGTGGAATATAACAATCCCGGAATCACCAAACCAGGCGAAGTATTACTGGACTTGTATGCACGTCCAAAATACAGAGAACTTGACCCGACTGTCATTCTCGGCATAATGTTCCCGATTTTATTCGGTATCATTGTCGGAGATGTCGGATACGGTCTGATTTACCTGATTATCGCATTAATTCTGCGCAAGTTTATCCTGCGCCTTGGCGACATGGGTAAAAAAATCATGGGCGTCCTTTATGGCGTGTCCATATCGACCATTGTCTTTGGTCTAATTTACAGTGAATTCTTCACTTTATCACTCTGGTGGCACCCTGTGCTCTTTGTAAGACACTTACCGATAGGTGCAGTACACACTCCAAATATTATGGATCTGCTTATCTTATCTGTAGCACTTGGTATCATTTACATCAGCGTGGGTAGAATCTTTGGAATGATTAACCATGCAAGAATGGACCACCCCGGAAAGCACAGAACAAAAGCAATTCTTTCCAATCTTGGATGGAACTTTATGCTCTGGGGTATGTTACTTGCAGTCTTCTCATTAATTGACTTAAACACTGTCCTTGCAAACGCAAACCTGATGATCTGGATTCCGTATATTTCCGGAACTGCAGGATTCATTTGCACAATCATTGCTATTGTAATGTTTGTAGTAGGTCTTGTCTTCGTCTTAATGGAGAATGTATTAGATATTATGGAACTTCCAAGCAACCTGCTTTCCCACATGTTATCCTTCTCTCGTATTGCAGCAATAGGATTATCCTCTGTGGCTATTGGTATGGTTGTCAACTACTTTGCCGGAATGTTCTTCGGCATGGCATTTGACGGAGGATTCAGCGTACTTGGTATCGTATTGATAATCGCAGCAGTCCTGCTTCTTATAGTCGGACATGCAGTCAACGCAGTCCTTGGTGTTCTCGATGGCGCAATTAACTCCATTCGTCTTCACTTCGTGGAATTCTTCATGAAATTCTATCAGGGCGGCGGCATAATTTACAAACCTTTCGGACTTAAAAGAAAATTCTCAGAGGAATAAAAAATGGTCTTAGAAACAGCAGTAACTTCATTAGTTGATTTAGAATCAGCAAAGCTCATTGGAAAAGGACTTGGCGCAATCGGTGCAGGTCTTGGTGTAGGTCTTGGCGGTGTTGGTACCGGTCTTGCCCAGCAGGGTATCGGTGCAGCAGCATTCGGCGCAATTGCAGAAGACAAAGGTATGCTTGGTCTGGCACTCGTCTTTATCGCCATTCCGGAAACCCTCGTTATCCTTGGTCTCGTCATCTCAATCATGATCATGTTCATTTAAGCGGGGACGCTTAACATGGGACTTGAGGCAGTAGTAGACGAAATCAAAAGAAAGGGCGACGCAAAAGCAGCTGCAGTAAAAGCAGAGGCTGATTCCCAGGCAAAGACTATCGTCAGCGAAGCAAACCTCCGTGCACAGGAGATCAAACTCAACGCAGAAAAGGACGCAGCAGTCCTTGCAGAGAGAATTGAAGTCCGTGAGGTGGCAAGTGCAAATCTTGTTGTCAAGCGTGATCTCTTAAACGCACAAAAAGAGCTTCTTGAAAAAGTCTATGCCGGCGCAGAAGACGCAATTGCACAGCTTCCTGCCAAGACATCTGAAAAAGCAATCAAGGAACTTCTCAAAGAAGCTGCAGGGCAGATTAAGAAAGGAGAAGTTTTTGCGAACGCAAAAGATCAGAAGGCAGTCGAAGCAGCACTTGAGTTAAAGACCCTTTCCGGATTTACGTTTGGAGGCGCCATTGATATTCTCGGTGGTGTCATTGTGAAAAGCGCTGATGGTCAGATTACTCTGGACTATTCCTACAAGACATTCATGAACGATGTCTGGGAATCCAGTTTAAAGGACGCATCGGAAATTCTGTTTGGATGAGGTAAAAATGTCAGAGGTATCGAGCGGTTCTGCCCCATATATCTATGTTTCCACGCGTATGCGTGTCCGCAAAGCAAAACTCATTGCAAAAGATGAGTATATGCGGATGTTAAACATGGGACTTCCCGAGTTCACGAGACTCGTAGAAGAGATGGAGTACAAACGCGAAATCGATGAATTATCAGCTTCTTTTACCGGAGTTGACCTCATTGAAAACGCAGTATCCTGGAATCTCGCAAAGGAGTATCAGAGAGTTCTCTCTCTTGCCCCGGGAGAATTGAAAGGATTTACCCGAGATTACCTTCATAAGTGGGATATTCAAAACATTCTGACTATCCTTCGAGGTAAACAGCTTGGCTTTTCCAACGGAAAAATCAAGGCTGTACTTGTACCGGCCGGTTCACTTGATGCAGCGGCGTTAGACCATATGCTTGCTGAACCGTCTATCGAGAGAATTGTTGAGACTCTGCCGAATAAGACTATATCAGGTATTATCAGCGAGAAACTCGGCGCAGCTCTTGAGAAAAAATCGTTCAGTGAAATTGAAAACGATTTGTACAAGTATTACTATGCGGCACTCTTAAGAGCAGGACGCAACGGAATGAAAGACGGAAGACCTTTCGTGAAGTACGTCATGTTCGAAATCGACATTAAAAATATCATCAACCTGTTCAGAGTCCGTGCTCAGGGAGCAGGAGAAGCAGGTTCTCTTGATGTCTGGATTGAAGGAGGCTCCTTCAGACCTGAAGAACTCGAGAGATTAGTTCGTGTAACTTTGGATGAGGCTGTCGATTCACTTAAGAAAGAAGTAAAGGCTCCCGTAATTCAGGAAGTATTAGAAGCTCTTCGCGAGAAGAAACCGATTTACGCTGTTGAAAGCATCTTAACCGCTGCTCAGCTTGAGCAGATGAACAGAATTTCAAAGCGTTTCCCGTTCTCAATCGCACCGCTTCTGGTTTATCTTGAGCGGAAGAAATTTGAAGTCTCGAATTTACGTGCCTTAGCCCGCGGAAAGCAGGCAGGACTTGATGCAGAGACTCTGGAAATGTATCTGGTGATGTAACATGGAGATTGCAGTTATTGGAAATAAAGAGTTCATCGTCGGATTCCAGTTAGCAGGAATCCAGAAAACCTATTCCGCTGAAACTCCGGAAAAACTCGCAGAGACTATCCAGAAGGTCATGGATGACACCAATGTGGGCATCCTTGTGCTCCAGGCAACAGACCTTGAGGCTTTACCGCGCCGCTTACAGGTAATCATTGAAAATTCTGTCCGTCCGACTATTGTCACATTAGGCGGTCAGGAAACAGGTCTCTCCTTAAGAGAGCGTATTAAACGTTCGGTGGGTGTTGATTTGTGGAAGTAAAAAGCAAAGATACAGGAATACTCAAACGCATTGCAGGTCCAGTAGTTACTGCAATCAACTTTGATGCACACATGTATGATGTCGTCAAAGTGGGCAATGAGCAGCTGATGGGTGAGGTCATCAAGATTGATGGTGAAAACATCATCATTCAGGTTTATGAGTCCACTACCGGAATTCGTCCGGGAGAGCCTGTCACGAACACCGGTCTTTCGCTCGCTGTCGAGCTTGGTCCGGGATTATTAACCAGTATTTACGACGGTATCCAGCGTCCGCTGGAAGTTCTTATCCAGAAGATGGGTAACTTCATTTCCCGTGGTGTTACAGCACCGGGACTTGACCACGAAAAGAAGTGGGAATTTGTACCGGCTGCAAAAGTCGGTGATGAAGTAAAGCCGGGACAGATTATCGGTACTGTTCAGGAAACCCGTTCTATCGTTCATAAGATTATGATTCCGCCGAACGCAAAAGGCGGCAAGGTCGTAAAGATTGAAGCAGGTTCCTTCACTGTCGATGAGATTGTTATCGAACTCGACTCCGGTGAACAGTTCCCGATGATGCAGAAGTGGCCGGTTCGTGTTCCGCGTCCGTACGTCGAGAAGCACTCTCCGAGTATTCCTCTCCTTACTGGTCAGAGAATCTTAGATGGTCTCTTCCCGATTGCAAAAGGCGGAACAGCAGCAATCCCGGGTCCGTTCGGTTCCGGAAAGACTGTTACCCAGCAGCAGCTTGCAAAGTGGTCTGATGCAGAAATCGTCGTCTACATCGGATGCGGTGAGCGTGGAAACGAAATGACCGAAGTTCTTACCGAATTCCCGGAGTTAACCGATCCGAAGACCGGAAACTCTTTAATGGAGAGAACTATCCTCATTGCAAACACCTCCAACATGCCAGTCGCAGCTCGTGAAGCATCCGTCTACACTGGTATTACCATTGCAGAATACTTCCGTGACCAGGGTTACGATGTCGCATTAATGGCAGACTCTACTTCCCGCTGGGCAGAAGCAATGCGTGAAATCTGTTCCAGACTTGAAGAGATGCCAGGTGAAGAAGGTTACCCGGCATATCTGTCCTCAAGACTTTCTGAGTTCTACGAGCGTGCAGGTTTAGTTGAGTCCTTAAACGGCGGTTCCGGTTCTGTTTCCGTTATCGGTGCAGTTTCTCCTGCCGGCGGTGACTTCTCCGAGCCGGTTACGCAGAACACTCTGCGTATCGTTAAAGTCTTCTGGGCACTTGATGCAAGCTTATCCAGAAAGAGACACTTCCCGGCAATCAACTGGCTGCAGTCCTACTCCTTATATCAGGGACAGCTTGCAGAATACTTTGATGCAAAAGTATCTCCTGAGTGGAACAAGCTTCGTGCATGGGCAATGGAAGTCTTACAGAAGGAAGCAGAATTACAGGAAATCGTTCAGTTAGTTGGTTCTGATGCATTACCGGAGACCGAACAGATTACCATCGAAGTTGCAAGAATGCTTCGTGAACTGTTCTTACAGCAGAACGGTTTCGACCCTGTTGACACCTACTGTGACTTAGCAAAACAGCTTGACATGTTCAAGATGATCAGATACTTCGCAGACTTAGCCTACGCCGCACAGGCAGCAGGTATTCCGCCGGCACAGATCTTAGCTGTTAAAGCAAAGAACGAAATGCCGCAGATTAAGTTCACGAAGGACTACAAGCCGGTCTTAGACAACATCTACAAAGGACTGGATGCAGAATTCAAAGCACTGAGGGCCTGAAGATGAAAGAGTATAAGACAGTTTCCAAAATTGCAGGACCGTTAGTATTCGTTGAGAAGACTGAACCGGTCAGCTACGAAGAACAGGTCTCCTTCGTCCTTCCTGACGGAACGATGAAACGCGGTCAGGTTCTTGATACATCTGATGACTTAGTTGTTGTTCAGTGTTTCGAAACCACCACAGGTCTTGGAAAAGACACTGGTGTCAGATTCCTCGGTGAAACCTTTAAGATGCCGGTTTCCAAGTCCATGCTCGGAAGAATCCTTTCTGGAGGAGGAAAACCGATTGACGGCGGACCGGATATTGTTCCTGACAAACGCCTCGACATTGAAGGTGCAGCAATCAACCCGTATGCAAGAGGATCTCCGAGAGATTTCATCCAGACTGGTATCTCCACTATCGATGGAACCAACACTCTTGTCCGTGGTCAGAAGCTTCCGATCTTCTCTTCCGCAGGTCTTCCGCACAACGAGATTGCACTTCAGATTGCACGTCAGGCAAAAGTTCCGGGTTCAGACGAAGCATTCGCAGTAGTTTTCGCAGCAATGGGTATCACCCGTGAAGAAGCAAACTACTTCATGGCTGACTTTGAAAGAACCGGTGCATTAGAGCGTGCAGTCGTCTTCTTAAACTTAGCAGACGACCCGGCTGTCGAGCGTACGGTTACTCCGCGTCTGGCACTTACCACCGCAGAGTACCTTGCATACGAACTCGGTTACCATGTGCTGGTTATCTTAACTGATATGACCAACTACTGTGAAGCACTCCGTCAGATTGGTGCAGCCCGTGAAGAAGTTCCGGGTCGCCGCGGATATCCGGGATACATGTACACCAACCTTGCATGTATCTACGAGCGTGCAGGTATTATCAAGGGTCTGAAGGGTTCCGTTACCCAGATTCCGATTCTTACCATGCCCGGTGACGATATCACCCACCCGATTCCGGACTTAACCGGTTACATCACTGAAGGTCAGATTGTTATTTCACCTGAACTTCACAGAAAGGGTATCTACCCGCCAATCAATGTTCTTCCGTCCTTATCCCGTCTGATGAACCTCGGTATCGGTAAGGGACTTACCCGTGAAGACCACAAGAAGGTATCCGATATGTTATATTCCGGATACGCAGAAGGTGTTGATCTCCGCGGTTTAGTCGCTATCGTCGGTAAAGATGCATTATCAGAAAGAGATCAGAAGTTCCTTGAGTTCGCTGATGTGTTCGAGAACCGCTTTGTCCGCCAGGGTGCTGATGAAGACCGTTCCATCGCACAGACTCTTGACCTCGGCTGGGACATGTTCCAGGGTCTGCCGGAGTCCGAACTTGAGAAGCGTATCGACCGTGATCTGATTAAGACATATCACCCGAAGTACCGGAAGTGATTCTCGATGGCGCTTAATGTGAAGCCTACCCGTTCTGAGTTAATCGGTCTCAAAAAGAGAATCGGTTTATCCCAGCGCGGCTATAAGCTTCTGAAAATGAAGCGCGACGGATTAATCCTTGAGTTCTTCAAGGTGTTAGCGGAAGCTAAGGATCTCAAAAATGAGCTTGCAGAAAAGTACGCACGTGCTCAGAAGATGATTGCCATCGCTGAGACGGTTTCAGGTACTATCGGTGTTAAAGAAGCTGCTATGTCTGCTTCCGAGAATCCTGAAATTGAGCTGAAAAGCAAGAACATTATGGGAGTTGTCGTTCCGAAGATTGAATCGAAGAGCGTGAAAAAGCCGTTAAATGAACGCGGATACGGTGTTATCGGTACTACGTCAGTTATCGATGAGGCTGCTGAAGCATTCGAAGATCTGGTTGAGTGTATTATTACCTCTGCAGAACTTGATACGACTATGAAGCGTCTGCTTGATGAAATTGAAGGAACTAAGCGCCGTGTGAATGCCCTTGAGTTTAAGGTTATTCCGGAGCTGATTGATGCCCGTGACTTTATCAAGATGCGGTTGGATGAGATGGAGCGTGAAGAGCTCACTCGTCTGAAGAGAACAAAAGGAAAGTCTTCCGCAAAGGAAGAAGCAGCGGCATAAATAAAGGAATACTGCCGCTGTATCTGCTAAGTTTTGGCAGACGCGAAAGACGGGGAACCTCAGGGGACTTCTGTTATGCAGGGTCCCAACCCCTACTCTCATTTCCTAAAATGAGTGGTGAGAGCTTTTTTTAACTGAATTTATAATGGAAATAGGTAACTATTCAGCCTCTTCTCTGAAAAGAAGGTTTTTGGTTTTGTCAGTGGGCATTTCCAAAGAAACCGCAAATTTCCGCAAATCGAGAAACGCAAATCGCGAGCCTTTACACCCGCGTTTTGTCCGCTTATCCAGTACTTCACTAATTTTTTACCACACCATAACCTCTAAATTACTCTATTTTTTTGCGCAATAAATTGCGAAACAACAGGTATTTATACTAATACGACGACA
>DALTWR010000196.1 GCA_029986975.1 Methanocorpusculum sp. | reverse complement strand
ACAAAAAGCCTGACATCAGAAGAGTCAAGCGCATCTTCTGCTGCCTCACGCGCAATATTCGGGCGGTTATAATTTTCCGACAAGTGGGCAAGGGCTACCGTGCTGACTGAATCTTTCAGGAGAGACAGCACATCAGATGAGGCTTCGTTTGAAAGATGCCCATCTTCAATAATACGGTCTTTTAAGTGTCGCGGATACGGATTTAAGACTCTTTTATTTCCCCCGCAGGATGCACCGCATTTCCGGCACATACGGCAGGCAGCAAAAGAGTCAGTCCCCATGGCATGTTCTGAATAGTTGCTTTCAAGAATGACGGCGTCGCATGATGATAGGATTGAAAGCATCTTATCAGATACCTGATGTGTATCAAGACAGATGCCGATGCGCGATGTCCCGTCATCAATTACAAATCCGGTCGGTTCTGCTGCATCATGATATGTTCTAAACGAAGTAACCTCAAGTCCTTCTATAGATTGAGGTACGTTTTCATGCAAAAGAATTTTTCCGGCAGACTGCGGGAGTATATTGCCGCACTCCATCGCAGAAAGTGTGCCGCCGGATGCTGCTGCAGGGACATGTGCTGCTTTTAAAAATGCTTTTGCCGAGCGGACATGGTCGGAGTGTTCATGCGTTACCAGAAGTGCGCGCACATTTTCAGCAGGAAGTTTATACTCTGAAAGTGTCCGGTAAAGATATCCTATACCCGCATCGACTATTACCGCATCTGTATCATTTCCAACATAGATACAGTTTCCTTTACTGCCGCTTGCAAGCAAAACACAGTCCATTTGCTACTATATTTGTTTCAGAATGTTTTAGCATTTGCTTATTGAAAAAAAGATGATGAGGGATGACTTTTTTGTTCCGTGATTATGGAAGAGTCATTGTTCGGTCATAAAGAATCTGTTCATACTCACCAAATATTCCAACAACAAGTATCCGGTGCTGACCAGGCTCTGCAGCAGTATACCGCTGTATCGTTCCAACATGAGGGGGGAATGAATATGTGCCATGAGGATTTACCGGATTTCCATCAACTGTTACACGCAGACCTGATAATGCAGGAAGGTCAGCCCCGCCGGAAAATGTTACTATAATATTTCCCTCGGAAGATTTCTGTGTGTCAACCATCAGACTTACTATTTTACCTCCTTCCAGATTTCCAATCATTCCAAATGCCGCAGCTGCTATTACTGCAACAAGACCTACTGCAATCGCGACAAGAAGAATAGTAGCGACCACAGGGGACACTGTATCATCAGTTTTTTCCAGATTAAACATTAGAGAGAATGTCTGTCAGTAATAACATATAGAGTTATGTACAAATATGCAGGTAAACACATAAGGTGATTCACAGCAGTCTTTCATGTTTCAACCGGCGTATTTAAATCAGAAAAAACCACATCTATTTGTAAG
Source organism: Methanocorpusculum sp. (assembly GCA_029986975.1). Lineage (GTDB taxonomy): Archaea > Halobacteriota > Methanomicrobia > Methanomicrobiales > Methanocorpusculaceae > Methanocorpusculum. The sequence goes on along the minus strand of DALTWR010000196.1, from coordinate 1,123 downwards.
ATTAGTATGGCAGCAAAAAAATCTGCAAAAAAAGAAGAGGCGGAAGAAGCACCAAAGCTTTTCTATATCTTCTATAATCAGGAAAGATGGCAAAACTGGCTTAACTCATTAAAAGCAGCTGACTGGGAAGGCGATGAAAACTCAGATGAGATGCCTGAAGGATTCAGACTTCTTGACGGCTTATCTGATGATATCACTCTGGCAGTTATCAAGATTATACGGCTCTATCAGAACAAACGCTTCACCGTTGAAGAATCCCGCACGAAAATCCGTGAGATTGAAGAAATCGTCATGGGTGAAATCACTGATGATGTTCTCGTTGAAATCATCGGCTCAATGCAGGTCTCCATGGTTGTTCTTTTCGCCGCAGCACAGAAGTATCTTGAAGAGTCATATCCGGCAGCAGAAACGATTAAGAATTTAGTAAAGGAAGGACGCAAAGTCGTTGACAAAGACCCTGAAAAAGCTCTTGATATCGCATCCTCTATTGGTTCCGGCGTTATTAACGGTGCTTCCTGCTGCGGAAAATATGTGAAAGATACTGATGAGCCGACCTTCTTTGATGAGTGGCTTGTCGAGGTTGAACGGATTGCCGATGCGATGAAATCCTTAAAAGACTTCGACGAGGTTGCCGGAGAAGCGCAGTGATTGCTGACAGAGCGCGATTTCGTTATATCAAAAAACTTCAGCGCGCTGCAGGGTACCGTCTGCCGGAAGGAGCATTCCATCCGGCAAACCTTGAAGCAATATCCGGTTCGATGAACATCGACGGGCTTGACCCGGGAACACGTGATCAGGTCCTGCGGTTCTTCAAGGACTTTCTGGAGTGCGGATGCAAGGATGCGCCGCTTTGCGGATGTCCTGAGAGAAAGTTTGTAATCTCCATATTAGAGCTTCGCGAGATGGGGTTAAACCACAAGGAAATCTCGCGGCATCTGTTAGACGAATACGGGATTGAGCTCTTTCCTGCAGACATCTTAAGTTTCCTCGAAGACTCAGTACATATTTTAGAAGCTGTGCGCGGGGTTGCAGGTCTTGCCAAAGAAGATGATTTAGTCAAAAAAACTGATACGCATATCAAAGAGATATCGAGATAAGGTATTTGATTAGTAACTATTCAGCC
>DALTWR010000195.1 GCA_029986975.1 Methanocorpusculum sp. | reverse complement strand
ATAAAAAAATAAACATCCTTTTTTCTGCAGTTACCGGACGATAAAGAACAGGGCTGAATAATTATAAAAAAATATTCTGCTGCAGCTATCCCCCGCTTATTTTCTGATAATTGATTTGCAGCATCCACGGTCAGGAAAAACACCATCCTGCATGAATCAGCAGAGAAAACAGATACACATTCAAACTCAGGAACAGTGAATTACAGAACAGAGAAAAAATTAATTGGTATTGTCGGAGAGCTTGAGATAATCTTACTCTTCAACAACAATGCGGACCGGGGTCGGAAGCTTGTATCCGGAGTGGAGAAGGGCATCCTTTGCCTGGTCAATGTACTGCTTGGTAGTCCAGATGGTAAAGACCTTCTGTCTCGGTGCAACACGTGCTGCAGTTCCGACCGGCTTACCGAATGCAAGTCTCATACCTTCAGAGACACGGTCTGCACCTGCACCGGTTGCGTATTTGTGTTCACGTAAAACGTGGTGCGGGTAGGTTCTAATCTTTAAGTGGAAGTTGTTCTTACCAACAGAGTTCATTAAACGTCTGTTCATATTGATACGTGCTGCTTCCATTGCGGTGTGGCGAATCTGACATCCTTCGATTGCTTCAAGGTGAACTGCAACCGGGAAATCCTCTTTGAGGTTGCCCATATCAAACTGGACAACCTTAACCCCGGGAACTCCTCCCATATACTGGCGGCGGCAGTATGCCGTCTTTGCCAGATGGTTATACATTCGTGCTGGTTTTCTTACCATGTTAGATTACTCCTATGCTCTCTTTGCAGCATACTAAATAGCACGCTGCAACTTTGTGCATATCAGGTAGGATGGATACCATATTAAAGGTTATGCATCTATTATCCTGATATACGGATTTTATGCTGAGTCGTTACTGTTTTGAAGAAAGTTCCTGAAGTTTTTCAATCTCAGCAAGAACTGCCTTTCTCAGACGCGCAAACTCAACAGATGTGCGGTCACGCGGTCTCGGTAAATCTACGGTATAGATTTCATGAATCTTTCCGGGACGCGGAGACAGAATCACAATTCTGTCTGAGAGATAAACCGCCTCATCGACACTGTGTGTGACAAAGAGAATCGTCTTCTTCGTCGATGCCCAGATATCTAAGAGTTCATTCTGCATTCTGTTTCTTGTCTGAGCATCCAGTGCGCCGAACGGTTCATCCATCAGCATAACAGCGGGGTCGGAGGCAAGGGCACGGGCTACCGCCGCGCGCTGCCGCATACCGCCGGAGAGTTCATAGGGATAGCTGTCAGCAAAGTCAGTGAGACCTACGAGGTCAAGACGCTTCTTTACTTCGGTTTTGCGCGTCTCCTTATCAACTCCCATCATCTCAAGACCGAAGCCGACATTCTCCTCGATGGTGCGCCAGGGGTAAAGCGAGTACTCCTGAAACACCATGGTCATTTTAGGAGAAGGTCCGTCAACAATTTTTCCGTCAATCTGAACAGTACCTGATGTCGGGACATCAAGACCGCTAATCATTCTAAGAAGCGTTGTCTTTCCGCAGCCGGAAGGGCCTAACAGGCAGACAAACTCTCCGTCATAGATTTCTAAGTTGATGTCTTCGAGGGCTGTGACATCGCCTTTCTTTTTTGCCTTGAAAACTTTTCCGGCATGTTCAGCCTTAACCCATACTTTTCCCCAGTCTGTACTCATTTGTCAAGCACCTCCCATGCGAATTTCTTTTTCTGAACGATTTTGAAAATCAAATCCATACCGATACCAATGATACCAATGCAGATCATACCGGCAATGATGTAGCTTACCTGTCCGAAGTTGTAGCAGTACATAATTAAGTATCCAAGACCGTGTGATGAGCCGGGCATCATTTCTGCTGCGACAACACTCATCCATGCAATACCAAATCCGATACGCAGTCCGTTCCAGATGGCAGGCGCAGCTGCCGGAAGGATAACTTTTCCCATAATCTGCCGGTTGTTTGCCTGATAGATTTTTGCTGTTTCAAGCCAGCTTTTCTTTACTCTTTTAACACCTTCGATGGTGCTCACCAGAATCGGGAAGATACAGCCGATGACAATGATAAAGACAATGGAGGTCATGCCGATACCAAACCATGCAAGCGAGAGCGGAACCCAGGCGAGAGGCGGGATTGGCCGCAGAATCTGGATTAAGCCGTCAGAAAACTCTTCCCAGAACGGGTGGCTTCCCAAAAATATTCCGATAGGAACAGCGATAACGCAGGCGATAACGAAACCAAGCGTTACACGGATAATGCTTTCCCACGCATTCGAGAGAAGGCTTCCGATACCGAAAACATCATCAAACGGCGTCAGCAGCCGTGAAAAAACTGCATCGACGGTCGGGAGAATAAATGCATTATTAATTATCAGGGCGCAAATCTCCCAGACTCCTACGAGGATAAGAGGGAGAATGAGCTTATAATACCATTTCATGATAAATAAATCCTACCAATATATGCTCACTGAATAGTTATCAAAGTTATGAATTGCGGGATTTTTTGGATAGAACATACACACATTCCAACAGACACACCCGCGA
>DALTWR010000194.1 GCA_029986975.1 Methanocorpusculum sp. | reverse complement strand
TTTAGAGTGAGAACTCTTTTGTAGCGTCGCGGTCTTCATTGTCTGCAAGTTTCTTGAAAAGTCCCGGTTTGCTCTTCGGAATCAGACAGAGAGGACACACCCAGTTGTCCGGAATGTCTTCGTACTTTGTTCCGGGCGCGATTCCATGCTTTGGATCTCCTTTTTCTTCATCATAAATCCATCCGCAGTAAATACAATACCATCTTGACATAATAGTATGTTTTTTAAGGAGGGATTATTAAACTGTCGTTTGAGGCACACCCCTGATGCTTTATAATCTGTGGTAAAGGAAATAGATTCGGGAAAGCACACAGATAATCAAACATAAGAAAAATTCATATCTTCAGCCGACACATACGAACAGAATGAATATCAGTGTAAATCTCTTTACTGAATGGTATCCGGCAGATGATCTCCCGACCGAAGAAAAACTCCTGAAGAATGCCTTAGAATCTGGAAAAGCAGCTATAATTGTCGATGCGGGGCTGGAGAGGAAAGCCTGCGGACTTACTGAAGATGCGCTAAACTCTGGAAAAGTACTATTTATCAAACCAAAGTTCTGGGGAACTGAACTTGTGTTTACGCCGGCACGTATGGGCGCATTAGAGGCATTGGGCTACCTCGCAGCAGATGAATCTGAGGATGCAGGCACACTTTTCTACCAGCACTGTATTGATGATACAATAACTCTTGCAGACAAACTCTGGGAAAAGCAGTGCAGATTCAATGAAAATTACACCGGTCTTGTGATGATGGACGGCGAAGCACGTCTTGCTATGCAGAGTTGTTTCCCGGATATCAGCATCGCAGACAAACTCTTAAAGTACATTTCCAAAAACGAACGGAAACTCAAAACCGACATCAAAGAGTTTGAAGAAAAGTGTTCCGGCAATCTTTCTCAGTTCAGAAAACAGGTTGTTTCAAGCCATCTCTCCGAATTAAGTGATGCAGAGTATCTTGAACGCTTTAGTGAGGATAAGAAAACTCTGCTTGAAAGCTATAAGATGCTTAAATCATATGTCAGGGAGATGAAAAGCCTTCCTGAGATGTTTAACTGCGTCAATTATCTCCTGCGCGGCGGAAGCTATAGGGATATTAAAGGAGTATGCAGACTTGTTGATATTTCCGAGATTGAGCAGAACGGCTGGTCTCTGAATCCGGACAATTATGTCTAATCTGTCTTAAGCAAAAGATTAATATGTTGTTAAGTTTCGGACCAATGTCCTGAAACTAACAATTTATTAATGTATAAGAAACATATTTATACAGAATGGCAAATAGAGGAGAATATCTGGAAGCTTTCTTTGGCGTAGAACTTTACAAAAAGTTTGAGGACACGATAAGCGACCTGAAAAATATTGAAAGCGACTTAAAGGACCTCTCTCACGAAGTTGCCCGCCTTGGCGGTGAGATGGAAAAGCAGGACAGAATCGAGACTGCCCGCGAACTGCGCGCTTATGTCTATGAGGCAGGCCAGCAGGTAAAGGATGTCAGAACATTCCTTGACTTCTACTTCACCCAGAGTGAAGAGATAACTCAGGTGATTTTGGAACGTGATGCATACATGCTTCTTCACCAGATTCACCAGTGGGACTTTAACGATGTCCGTGATCTCCGTGACTGGATGCATGACTTCAAGCGTGTCTGCGAAACTATCGGATACCGCATCGAAGACCTGATTAACTTTGAAAAATTAACTCCGTACCCGGTACCTGAAGACATTAAACGCTACCCGGTCTATGCTATAGACAAGCACAACTACTGCCTTTGCGGAAGAGATGCAGAGGATATTAAATACATCGACGAAATCCGTGAAGAACTTGAAGCGCGTCCGAAAACACTTGCACGCGATTTCAAGATTCCGACTGCAAAGAAGGAATAAATCCGAATTATGCCTCCCAGAAAAAAATCAAAACGGCTGACTGATCAGGAGAATTACCTTAAAGGAGGTATTGTTCCTGAAATCGACCCGGACTACTATATCGTTCGTCTGAGAGCTCCTGCCGGCATGATGACGCCTGACCAGCTTTCAGGCATCGGAAGAATTGCCCGGCGTTTCGGTGTTGAAAATGTGCACTTCACTGCACGCCAGACGGTAGAACTTCTCCATGTAAAGCATGAAGACCTTGAAAAGATTGCAAAGTCTTTGAAAAACAACGGGACGCCTGTGGGTGCAGAGCGTGCCGAGGTTGTAAATGTCACGTCATGCCTTGGAACCAAGCACTGCAAATACGCAGTTATTGATTCTCTTTCCTTAGCAAAGAAGCTGGATGAAAAGTTCTTCGGACGTGAGATGCCGGTAAAGGTTAGAATCGCCGTCTCAGCATGCCCGAACGGCTGTACCAGTGAACGCTTAAATGAGATTGGCATCACCGGTCTTAGAAAACCGCTGCGGAACATGGGACTTTGTACCGGCTGCGGAACCTGTACGTTCTACTGCCGCGAAAAGGCTATTCAGATTGTTAACGGCACTATTGTTATGAAGAATGACAAGTGTATGCTCTGCGGTTTCTGTGTGCATTCCTGCCCGTACCAGTATATTAACTTCAATGATGCGGGATACCTCATTACCTTAGGCGGAAAACGCGGACGCCA
>DALTWR010000193.1 GCA_029986975.1 Methanocorpusculum sp. | reverse complement strand
GATTTAATGGCAGCACCAAAACTTATCTACTCTGCGGCGGGTTCACTGCACATCAAAATCAAATATGATACCCTTGCACTCATCAATCGTATTTCAAACATCGTCCCAGAAAAACTGAAAGGACGTCAGGTGCGGGAAAATATTACTGTCTACCTCAATGACGAAGGAGAACTCTATTTCAGCTAAATTCTTCTTTTTTCCTGATTAGGCCGCCCGGCTCCGTCAAAATCGGGCAATGATTTATATTATATCAATACATATATAATAAAGCCTTTTAATAAGGCTGATATCAGCAACCTCTGTTGGTATTATGTGGATATCCAGTTGGTACAGCAAAATCCGTTTCGGATGAGCTGTTTTGTGATACACCGGGCGACAACTCGCAGCGGTGTTAGACCTCAATAGGTCTGATAAAACGCGCAGGGCGAACGTCAATGATGTGCCCGTTCTGCAGTAATCGCAGAAACGCGTATATGTCAGGTTCTCTTCAGTGAGACTTGGAAATTACCGCTTGTTCACACCAAGCGTACCGCGGCATAATGCCGGGTGATGGGAAACAACGATAAGACGTTATCGTTTACATGTGGATATCCTTACATGGATTCAAAACACAGCCCGTCTTTTCAGTCCGCCTGATACATCAGGAGACCAAGACAACAGTGTCCCGCCGGTCGATTCCCTCGGACCTTCGAGAGGAAGCCTGTGGTGAAAGATAGGGGAGTCATTTTGAATGCGTCAAAACCGGCGTATCCGGTCTTGGCGATAGAGCACACCTGACGGTGTGTGATGACAACCAGCAGAATCGTCAAACCGATTGTAAAAATCGTGATTTGGCATATCAAGGATTGAGTAAAAAATGAGAACAGTGAGACCCAGAGCAGGTTCACTTGCATTCTATCCGCGTAAGCGCGCCAAAGACATCGTACCCAAGTACCAGTCATGGCCGGCATACGAAGGACAGCCAATGCTTCAGGGCTTTGCCGGCTACAAAGCAGGCATGACCCACGTGATCATGATTGATGATCACAAAAAGAGTCCGACCGAGGGTAAGGAAGTTATGGTGCCGGTCACCGTAATCGAAATTCCGCCGATGACTGTTGCAGCTATCCGTGTTTATGTAAAAGACACCTACGGAAAGCACCCGTTAACAGAAGTCTGGGCAGAAAATACCGAGGCTCTCGCAGGAAGAATCACCAAAGCAAAAGTCAACAGCGCAGCAAAAGCAACCGAAAAAATCAACGGTGCAATTGACGACGTTGTTGAAGTAATGGTCTTAATGTACACCAAGCCGACCGCAGTCACCGGTGTCCCGAAGAAAATTCCGGACTTAATGGAAATCCGTGTCGCTGGCGGCAGCATGGCAGACCGCTTTGCATACGCCCTTTCTATTCTCGGAACAGATATTGACATGAAGTCTCTCTTTGCAGACGGTCAGTTCGCAGACATCTCCGGCATCACCAAAGGAAAAGGATTCCAGGGTGCAGTCAAGAGATTCGGAATTACCCTTCGTAAGAGAAAACACTCCAGAGCAAAGAAGACCAGACACATTGGAACTCTCGGTCCGTGGCACCCTCACCATGTCAGATGGCAGGTACCGATGCCCGGTCAGATGGGATTCCAGCAGAGAACTGAGTTCAACAAGCGCATCATCAAGATTGGCGACAATCCGGCAGAAATTAACCCGGCAGGAGGCTTCCTCCACTACGGTCTTGTCAGAGGAAACTACGTCTTAATTAAAGGCAGTATTCCGGGACCTGCAAAGCGCTTAGTCAGAATCCGCTCTGCAACCCGCATGGGAGAACAGAAAGTCGTAAAGCCGGTCGTTGAATTTGTCAGCGTCCAGAGCAAACAGGGGTAAATGAGCATGAAAGCAAATGTTAAAGCAGTAAACGGCTCAGTTCTCCGCGAAATCGAACTCCCGGCAGTCTTCGATGAAGAATACCGCCCTGACCTTATCAAGAGAGCAGTCCTTGCATTCCAGAGCGAGAACTACCAGCCCTACGGAGCAAACCCGTATTCCGGTTTAAGAACCTCCGCAGAAGGATGGGGTTCCAAGCGCGGCGAGTCCAAGATTCCGCGTATTAAGAACGGAAGCCGCGGAGCAAAAGTTCCGCAGACCAAAGGCGGACACCCGGCACACGCACCGAAGGCCTGGAAGGTTCTTGTCGAGAAACTGAACAAGAAGGAAAAGGCAAAAGCAATCCGCTCAGCAATTGCAGCAACCGTAAACACCGAACTTGTAGCCGCACGCGGACACAAATTCGAAGGCGATGCAGCAATCGTTGTTGAGGATGCATTCGAAGCAATCGCAAAGACCGCAGAAGTCAAGAAAGTACTCGCAGCACTCGGTGTCGGCGCAGATTTAGAGCGTGCAAAACTCTCTAAGAAGATTCGCGCAGGACGCGGAAAGACCCGTGGACGTAAGTACAAGCAGGCAGTTTCTGTCCTTGTCGTTACCTCCGGCAAATTCAATGCAGCAAACAACATTGCAGGCGTTGACTGTGTCGCTGTAAACGAACTCAACGCAGAGTTACTTGCACCGGGATGCACTGCAGGCAGACTTACCGTCTGGACTGAAGCAGCTGTAAAGAAACTCGGGGAGGCAT
>DALTWR010000192.1 GCA_029986975.1 Methanocorpusculum sp. | reverse complement strand
AATAAATATATGTCACAAAAGCAACCGTGATGAGGTGGCCGGCCGGAGTGCTTAACCGGCAGCAGAGTAATTCTGCAACGGCTAAATTCCTCCATTGATTCGTGTTTTTAAAATTATTGATTTTTCTTATTTCCTGCTCAGTCTTTTTCTCAGATGCAGAATATCCATACCCATAGCTTTGACATCTTTGAGTCTGACTGTAGTCCCCGGACCCTGTGTCCAGTGTACGGGAAATTCATCAACGCGGAGTCCTTTTCTCTGTGCAAGAATTAATGATTCAGTATCCCAGAACCAGTGAGGCGCTTCGATTTCTTTTACGAGTTCTTTTAAGACATCTGTACGGTACGCTTTAAATCCGCACTGATGATCTGCAAGTTTGCTTTTGAGAAGTGTCCGTACGAGACGGTTGTAGTTTCTGCTGGCAAATTCCCTGTCAGCACTGCGGGTTATGGAGCTGTCATTCATGAGGCGTGAGCCGGTTGCAACTGCAGCGCCGTCTTCGATATGGGAGATGAGTTCTGCAAGATGCGTCATGGATGTTGCAAGGTCTACATCATAATAACAGAAGATGTCTCCGTTTGCGATTGCTAAGGCACGGTTTAGAGCTTTGCCCCGCCCCTCACGTTTATCTGAGTGGAGATGGCGTACACGGCTGTCGCGTTTTTCCCACTCTGCTGCGATTTCGCGTGTTCCGTCGGTTGACTCGTCTTCTGCGATTATGAGTTCGAAGGGTTTTCCTATGGCTTCGAGTGTTTCAAGTGATTTCGGGATGGCGGTCTTTAACGCTTCTGCGTCGTTATATACGGGGATGACTGCGGTGATGAATGTCATTTCTTCTCCTTCATATCTTCTAACAGGCATTCTGCGGCATGGAATCCTGCGGCAACAGAACCTTCCATGCTGCGCTCAGGATAGTTTTCTTTCGAAAACATTCCTGCGGCGTAGAGTCCTTTCTGCAGTTTTATCTGCGGAATTTTTGCTTTGTATCCGGTGGTAAACACAGGGCCTGCAAGCGGCTCGATGTACATATCTGCATGGGTGATTTCTTTTTGGTCTACGCCGAATCTGCTGCAGAAGTCTGCAAGCATTTTTTCCTTCAGATTATCTGCGGGGTTTCCGGTGAAGTATGATGCGAGATATACTACCTGTTCTTTGTACCATTCGTAGGGTGCAAAGTTGGTGTGAACAACGACAGCACCGTATGGTGCAATGTCGCCCATGTTTGTCCAGTATATGCCGTCACATAAGGGTTTACTTTTGTCGCGGGAGATTCCTGCGGTAAGGCAGGCTGCTCCCTGATAAGGAATTCTCGGGAGATAGAGCGCTGTTTCAGAAATTGTTTCGAGAATATGCAGGGGAAGAGTTGAGATTACGGCGTCGAATGCTTCTCCGTTGACGTACCATTTGTTTTCTTCTTCTGCGAATTTGAGCGAGACCGCAGGGGTGTTTAAGCGAATCTCACAGCCGTTCTTTTTGAGGTTTTCGACTAACGCATCAGTTAAACGGTGCCATCCGCCTTTGAGATAACCGAGGCGTTCTCCTTCAGCGCCTCTGTCTGAGCGGATTGCGATTCTGCTCATGAGCCATGCGGCAGATACGTTTCCGGCATTGTCGCCGAATTTGCTTTTGAGAAGCGGGGCGAAGAAGGCGTTGTAGATTTTCTCTCCGACTTTTTCTTTGAGGTATGTTTCTGCAGGGATGGTGTCAAGCAGGTCTGCATCGAATTTGCGTGCGCTTAAGACAAAGAATGCAAGGCGTGCTTTCTGTGTGATAGATAATGCACTCCAGCGAAGAATTTCTGTTGGTGTTGTTACCGGTTCGAGTTTTCCTTTGGAAACATATCCGGTTGATCCTTTGAGCCAGAGGAGTTCATCTTTGAGATGAACGGATTCCATGAGAGAGAAGAGCGTTTTGTCGCCTGAGAAGCAGTGGTGATAGAGCGTTTCCAGGCGGTATGTTCCGTAGTCTTTTGAGCGCATGCATCCGCCCGCGTCTTCTGCTGCTTCGAAGATGGTGCAGGCTGTCTGGTTTTCTGTGAGGGAATATGCCGCGGCGAGTCCTGCAAGACCTGCTCCGAGGATTGCTGTTTTTATTGTGCGTTGTGTCATGGTATCCGGAGTCGCTAAGATGTATGTATAGTATTTGTTTTCATAGTAAATAGTTACAACTGATAATGTTTTCGAGTGAATCAGGTATCTTTACACATTCGTTTCTTATGTGAGAGAGAAGGATTTCATCAGATTCGTCTGCTGAGGTTATGCGATAACTGCCTGTTCTCCCCGGAGGATTGCGTCTGCAATGACATATTCACGAATGAGCGGAGATACGTAGTTTATTGATATCAGGTCGGTTTCTCTTTCGAAGAGTTCTTCAAGATAATATTTCAGTCCGGCAAGGTCACGCATGCCGCCTCTGTTTTCTTCAAAGAGATAGAGCACATCGACATCTGAGTCCGGCGTATCTTCTTCTCTGGATACAGAACCGAATATCCCAAGGGTTTTTATCCCGAAACGCCGTTGTATTTCAGGCAGATGTTCTTCGATTTTAAGGAGGACTTCTGTTTTGATGCACTGGTATTCAGTCATATGTATGGTATTATTGGTTTTTTAG
>DALTWR010000191.1 GCA_029986975.1 Methanocorpusculum sp. | reverse complement strand
TCAGCATAACAGCGTGTGCCCGAGTCAAGAAGAGCTTTTGTAACCGGGTGCATTATGGGTCTTACCGGGAAAAATCCGGATGCGCCGCAGTGATCTGCATCGCCGTGAGTACGTATTAAAGACTTCACATCTGATAAGCTTCCTAAGCCCAGTCTTCGAAGCATATTTTCACAGTCGCGGGCAAAACAGCCGTATCCGGTATCGACAACCAGTTTTCCCTCAGGCGTGTAAAACACATTCAGATTTCCTCCGCCCGGCAGTTGAAAGGAATAAAACATGATATTTTCTGCAACCGGAAATTTCTGATAATCGGCAGTAAAGTTTTTTCCGCAGTGTGAAAACAGATAATCACCAATCTCTTTAACGAGGGATAAATAGCGGTGCGGAGTAATTCCTTCTTTTTCCCTGATGCTGATTGCTTCTTCTCCTTCGGAGAAATATGATTCCTTTTCAGATTCGGATAAGGACGAGAGATATTCTGAAACTGCAGCCCTGAACTTCTGTGAAAAATACCCGGCCATTTGTGTAAAATAGTATTTGATGTAATTCCTTATCTATGCGGCGGTTTATCTGCGGTCTGCAACCATCTCGAGCAAATCCTCGCCGTCTTCCATATCCTTCAGCCGTTTATCGCCAATTATAACTGTTTTTCCGATTTTCTTTTCCTTTCCGTAATCAGTTACCACACAAAGCGAATGCGTTCCTGAAATCTGCGAGAGGTTGCTTACAAACTCTGCCCGTTCAACGGTTTTCTGCGGCGAACCGTAACAGGTGAGAATAGTTTCATTTTCATAGACAGATACTGCATGGAACGGAGATCTTCTGAATTCATGCACACTGATGCCAATAGATCTGAGATGGTCTTCCGGTTTTTCTGCGGTCTCTCCTGCAGTATGAGCTGACGGAAGAGATGCGGGAACACGTTCTTCTTCTGCAGGGACGTACTGGAGTAAATCAATCGGTTTTACAATGTCGTCATTGAAGAACTCTTCAAGACGCATTGCCATATCAAGCGTTGTTCCCATGCCGCTTTCGTATTTGCTGACAGTCCTCCGTGAAACGCCCAAAGCCTGCGCAAGGTCTCCGAGAGACAAATCCATCGCCTCGCGAAGCTCTTTTAACCGCGCCGCATCGATATTGACATACATTCCGCCCGGAGATGCATAGACTAACGGGAGCTCTCCTTCTGCAAGATAATCATAGAGCGTTGAAGGAGATACTGCATTTATGCCGTATCTGAGATAAATTGCCCCGCGCTCAAGCGGGATGTCACGCGCACGCTCTCCAATGATGATGGGTACTGCATGGAGATGGCGCGCAATCTTATCTAAATCCCATGCAACATCTTCATTGATACTGTCTATCTGGGAAACAACCTTTACAGCGAGGAGATTTTCGCCGTTTGAGGTCATTAAGTCAAAACTGCGCGGACGAATTTCACAGCGTTCCGAGACATTGTAGCCTGCCATGAGCAGAATACTTACTACATTTTGAAGCAGGCGGTCGGAAGACATTCGTATTATTTCTAATTGTATTGAAGGGCTATAAATATGTTTTTATTTTTTCAGCTGAAACGGAAGGGAAATGGATGCCGGGTTCTGAAAAATAGTGGAGGAATGGTCTAATGTATTATTTCTGCCGGAAATCAGAAGCATTTCTGACTTCCATCTCTTCCATCTCATCAAGATAGGGAAGAAGACATTTCAGATATGGTCTAACTCCTGCAGGAGTCTGAATCGATCCTGTCTCAAGAATGTCTGCGACCAGCGGTTCGCTTTTGAGCATCTCTTCGAGATTGGCAGAGGCTCCTGCAATCTGCTTCATCTGTTTTTTCATGTGTTTAAACCAGTCTTCAATCTCGAGCATGGGGCGGTAATCGAGGTCGGTGAGCCGGTATTTTTTAATTCCCTCTTCAACGCTTTCACATCTGGCGATTTCTGCATCCATATAGAGATAGACATTGATATGGCTGCTTCGTCTTAAATCAAGCAGATCAAGAACATCAGCAGTCTCTCCGGGCTTTGGATAATTCATACTTATCTGTAGGACTTATCAGCAGTTAAGAGTTGCCTGAGACTCTTAAACTACTGAGATGTCTGAAGGTTTTGCCGCAATCTCTTTTGTGCTGCCGTATGTCTGCACTGTGCCTGTTATATGCAGCATGTCTCCTGCTTTCCAGCGAAGAGATTCTGCGCCGTTTTCAACAAACACGGTAGCACCTGAGACATTCATTAAAACATGCCCGCCGGCTGTTGTTATCTTGTAGGATAGAAGTTCACCGTCGAGATACACCTTCGAGCCGTCAGGAGAATCCTCAGAATAGGCAGAAATACCTGCGTCCGGAAACAGATAGACTGAACCGAGATAAAAGAGAATTAGTATCGCCGTAACAGACAGAAGGATTACTGCTGCTTTTTTCTCAGGTTTGGTAAGCATAGAATACTTGTTTGTTCTTCCCGGAATAAGAATACTTCTTTGCGCGTCAATCTGACGGACTTTTGAGCTTTAATTCCAAATCAGGCTGTGTATTGGGAGATTCTGTCTGAATTAACTGCCATCAGCAGACGCCAAAACCGCCAAAATTATGTTTACACAAATACGAGCATATATGTGTAAATATATTAATTAGCTTGTTTAGTTACGAACTATATTAGAT
>DALTWR010000190.1 GCA_029986975.1 Methanocorpusculum sp. | reverse complement strand
GTATAAAAACAGATCATGAGTGTACAACGCCTGAAGAAGCCCGTGAAAAAATCAGACTCGGCATGTATGTACTCCTTCGCGAAGGAGACGCAGCCAAAAATGTAACTGCTCTTACTCCTGCAGTTACGAAAGAAACCATGGCGCGCTGTGCATTCGCAACAGACGACCGCCACGCAGATTCGCTCGAAAAAGAAGGCTCAATCGACAACTGCATCCGTGCTGCTTTAGCTGCCGGAATGCCGCTTGATATAGCGCTTCGCCTCGCAACTTTATCTGCCGCAGAATGTGTCGGATTATCAGACCGCGGAATCATTGCCCCCGGAAAAATCGCCGACTTCTGTGTCTTAGATGATGGAGAGTTCACTATCAAAGATGTTTACAAATCAGGAATCTCCTCAACAGAAATCACACCGGACAGAGGCACTCCGGCTGCAGAAATGCCGGAGTTTAAGACGCCAAAGATTACCTTAGACAAACTCACGCTTCCCGACGGAAAGCTGAACGTAATTGAGGTCATTCCTGATTCTCTCATCACGGAAACAAGCATCCTGACAAAAGATGATGACGGCGTTAATATAATCGCCTGTATCGACCGCTATCGCGGCGAAAAGTTCAGCGTCTGCGCCGTACACGGTCTAAACATCAGAAAAGGAGCGGTCGCCTCATCAGTTTCGCACGATGCTCATAACATCATCGCAGCAGGAGCTTCAAAGAGCGACCTTTTAAAAGTAATTGAGGCAGTGGGGAAAAAAGGCGGAATGGCAGTCTGTGTGGACGGCAAAGTAACTCTTCTCCCGCTTTCTGTAGGCGGTCTGATGACTGATGAACCCTATGACGCCGTCTGCAGAAAACTCGACGAACTTACCAAAGCCGCAAAAGAAACCGGCGGAATAGAACACCTGTTTATGAGTCTGTCATTTTTGGGACTCACGGTAATCCCGCATCTGAAAATCACCCCCAGAGGACTCTTCGACGGAGACGCATTCGCTGATACAGAACTGTCCCTGTGAGAGAAACTATATCTTATCTGGAAACAAATATCATAAAAATGAAGGGTAAAGCATTCTTAGGAGTTCTTCTGGCACTTGCCGTACTCTGTGTTCCGGCCGCAGCGGCGGATTATACAATCCTTACTCCTGAGGATTCAGGAGTAGAAGATAATCCGATAATTACAACTACTGATAACAAGTTTGGATACCTGCACATAACTTCAGTTCAGATTACGCTGAAAAATACGGATGCAGATGTTATTGTGACCTACGACATTGACCCCTGGCTTTCAGCGCTTGTGTCTCTTTTCGGAAAAGATGACCTGCGTACCCGTGTTCTTGGCGCGCTTCAGTATCCGGAAGAAGGATATAATCAGATTGTTTCCTTCAAATACCTCGATACCGGAAGAGCAGTTCTTCATATCACAAATGCTGCAATGGATAATCAGGATAACTCATACTGGTATCGTGCTCACACATTCGGGTGCACAATTCCTTCCCTCCGGTTTATTATCTCCGAGTCAGATGCAAAAGAGTTCACAAACGTGAAGGAAATGAGTAAAGGTATCGGATACTTCAAATCCTGATTTGTAACTATTCAACTCCCTTATTTTTGAACATGGGCTATTGCTTTTGTTTTTTGGATTTGACACGCAATCGCGCTGAAAACAGGTACTAACACCCAACATACATAGGGGGAAGACATCTTTTTATTTCATCTGTACCTAATACTATTGTACAGCGTCAGATGTGTTACATCCATGGATAAAACTACCATTTACAAGATACAGACTTGGCTTGCAGAAAACAACATCGCCAAAATAGACAGCAGTCAGGCAAAGATGCAGCAAAGAAAAGACGGAAAAATATTCACCATAGAAGAACACATCAAAGGAATGATATTTTCCCTGCTTTCAGCCCAGATGGTCTGGAAGAAAATAGAAGAAAATGAACAACAGATAGATGAACTTTTCTTCCATTATAATCCGCAAGAGATAAAAGAACGTGACTGGCAGTACTTCGTAAACGGACTTGCAGAACTGTGCTGCAGAAACCGGCTCACCAACAAAAATATGAAAGCGCTGCGCCCTAACATCGAAACAATGGAGAAAATCATACAGGAGTATGGAAGTATGGATGCCTTTGTTACCTCAAAACCGCAGACTGAAATCGTAAGGATGCTTACGAAAGCTGAATCTCCGTATAAAATGAAACAAATGGGGTCAGCCCTTGCCTGGGAATATCTGAGAAATGTCGGCGTTGACGGGGCAAAACCGGATGTTCACATGAAACGGATTCTCGGCTGCAGACGGCTTGGAATTTCAGAACATGAAAATGCTGATGATGACGAGGTATTAGAGGCAGTCGGAAAACTCGCGGAAGAAACAGGATTCTGGATGGCTGATATTGACTATCTCATCTGGTGTTACTGTGCCTCGGGAAAAGGAGAAATATGTACGGCAAATCCTGACTGTACCAGATGTGTTATCAGAAATGAATGCAGATATCCGAAAGGAAAAGAAGAACAGCAGAAACTGTCATATTATTAAGTCGTCATCTGCAGAGTTCATCAGATTGAGGTGATGTATTCCTGCTGCAATTCTTTTTCGCCGGAAATGTCCCATAAGGTTTATTCATCACAGAAAACCAATACATATTATTCAAATGACATCA
>DALTWR010000189.1 GCA_029986975.1 Methanocorpusculum sp. | reverse complement strand
CCCGATTAATAAACCGCTTCCTAAATTTAGTTTCCTTCCCGACTCATTACATCTGCCAATAACAGATATGTTTCCGAAAAAACAGATAGGGTATTACCAGCAGATAAGAAAAACTGCGCAAGCAGGCACAATAAGAAAGCAGGTACTTCTGTTTATTTGATATCATAAGGATAAAAGGAAATGCAGCATCATACGCTGCATTCCCCTTCTCTCCAGCAGAGTTTCCACACATCCCCGTACCGGAATAGAACACAGCCGTCTAAGAAATCAATCCAGTCATTTACAAACGAATAACCGGTTAAAACTCCTATGCATGAAACCGCAAACGCATCATGAGTTACACAAAGCACCGCTTTCCCGTCTTCAGCAATCTCTTTTAAGTGTGCAAGGAAATATTTTGTTCCCTCAGCAACCGGATAATGTCCGGGGAGAACACGCCCTGCAAGATATGAACGGATAGCAGAGAGTGTATCATTATCCACATAGAACTCATGGCTTAACGGGTCATTGTAGATGTATGCTCCGGGCATGCCAAGAGCTGTATCAGGGACAGCAGAACCTGCTATCAGCTTTGCAGTATTCATACAGCGGGAAATAGGACTTGCATACGCTGCAGAAATCTTAGGCAAAAGTGCTGCAAGTTTCTTCGCTTCTTTCTCTCCGCGCGGGGTGAGTTTTTTATCAGAGCCGCCTTCACCAAGCAAAAACGGCTCGCGCTCTGCATGGCGGATAAGAATAACACAGGCATCATATCCATGGTGCGCGCGGATAATTTCCGGAAGTTTGTTTTTCGCGCGGGTTTTGCGCACAGTACCAGGCGGGATTGAGTCGTCAGGCGCATCAGCGCAGCCGCGGATATTTCCCTGTTTATCAATAAAGTGCCAGCCGGATTCATCTCTGATGCGTGCCGTATCTCCTTCAAACGGGCGGACATCGTAGAACCATTCATTGTAGAGCAGTTCGCCGGATGTCGTGATATGCGCCGCTCCGTACTCTTTGTGATACACACAGGCGATATTATCCTTGAAATCATCAGCGCGGATAAAACTCAAGGGGTCAATGCGGCGTCCAATCTGGTCAATGTAGAAGTATTCGCCTGCGATCTCACTTACAACTGCTGCTCCGCAGGAAAAATCTCCCGCATAGCTGTAGCGTTCTTTGTAGGCAGGGTTTCCTGAAAAATCAATGTGATACCAGCCGTCTCTATCGCGGACTGCTGCAAGTCCGGGAAACACAAAGGGGCGTACCTCTAAAAATCTTGCCGAATAGATGGGACTTCCGCCGAAGAGATGATGCGTTTTGTCCGGAGAAGGTACTGGATACTCCATAAAAAAGATTATCTGATTGCAGTAAGACCTACTGCTTTGTTGGTGATAGCAATAGATTCTTCTGCAGATTTAACGTCGCCAGCCATGGCTCGGATACAGTCAACGGTTTCAACAACCACATCAGCTTCCTGATGAATTGCCTGGAAGAGATATAAGTCAGTGCCGTCAAGAACAGAAACAGACTCCTCGAAGATACCGTTTTCCCAGACATCTCCTCTCGGACGAAGCATATCAGAGGTGTACTCCTTCAGCTGTGCGGTACTTGAAATCCCGCTGGCTTTGGTTACCACACCAAGGCGCGGGTGTGCTTTGATAAGCTCCATAACCTGCTCTTTTGTTGCCGGATTTTTCAGTTCCATGTTTAAGAAGTGCATGTGCATCAGCGTAGTTGGAACAATCATGGCAGACGTTACGATGTTGATGTGCGGAAGAACACTTTGTACATCAGGTCCATGATGGGAAGGAATTGTTACCGGGTTTAAGACAATGGCGTCAATCGGTCCGCGCTTGATGTCTCCCGGGTCTCCGCCGCGGCGAACCATAGTTGCGCGTACTTTCTTTACGCCGAATGCTTTGTCAATAAGGTTGATGATTCTGCAAAGACCTGTGGTGTTGCAGGAAACAACGCGGGCAAACTGACGGCCTGCTGCATCTGCATAGTTGCAGGATGAGTTGAAGGAGAAACCTGCGACCTCATGGTCTTCTCCTCCTTCCCAGATGGCTTTTTTGCCGTATTTTTCATACAGCGGTTTGTTGGAGACGCCGACTCCTCCCGGGGTTGCATCGACAACGATGTCAGCTTTCTGAATCATCTCTTCAACGCTTCCGGCAACCGGAATGCCTGCCTTATCAAAGGCGGATTTCTTGGAGATGTCTGCGATATAAAGCGGATAGCCGCGCTTTACGGCAACAAGTGCTTCTGCTCCGGGTTTTGTTTTGGAAACTCCGATTATTTCCATGTCCGGCTGTGCAGATACTGCATCTGCAACACGTTTTCCAATGGTTCCATAGCCATTGACTGCAACCTTAATCATATGCTTATCCTTATGCTGTATATCTAAAAAAACCTATGCGGTTTAACGTTGAAGGAGATGGCTTATACGCCTTCCAGGCAATAACTTTGATACGGAGAAACACCAATATGTATAAGCACTTTTTCGCGCGAGAGTATCCAAGCGGCCAACGGAGGCTGACTCAAGATCAGTTCGTAAGACGTTCGCGGGTTCGAATCCCTCCTCTCGCACTCCTTTGTTTTGAGATTAAATGAGTTTATGTGTCAGTCTGTCCTGCGAATCAGGCGAACATACCAACAATATTTGAAATCATAATTATCAGAATACAGACTGGCGC
>DALTWR010000188.1 GCA_029986975.1 Methanocorpusculum sp. | reverse complement strand
TAAAATCAGAAAAAGGATTAGTTATATTTCTTTATTTTAATTGACGGAGTCTTTACCTCATCATCGTCATCATCTGCATAATCGAGGTGAAGATCTTCTGCGTTATCACGTTTCCAGATACCAATGCCGTGAACTGAAAGAGCACCGGCGATAAGATACTTCTTAACAACCATGCCGACCGCTTCAATATTGTCTCCTACAGCAAGCTTCTCTTCAAGCGGGATTGAACGGAACACGATACAGCTTGCAGAGCCGTCAAAGACAGTTATTCTCGGTCTTCCAAGAACAACACCGGAGACCTTCTGGACAACACCTTCGACTCTGACGGCTTTTCCCTGCATCTGCAGAGTGAGTTTCTTGATACGGGTAGGCTTTGCGGACTCTTCATACTCCGGAAGCAGTTTGACATACTGGGAGGATAAACTGTAGTTGCTGATACCCGCAAGAAGAACCATAATCATAGCAAGCGGAATACCCCAGTAGAGAATACTCGGCATGGTGCACCCTCCGCCGAAGAAGAGAGCTACAAACATTACGACAAAGAAGCCGAAGACAACCCAGACTGCCGGGGGAATACGTACATTTACACCTTTGATTTTCATAATCTTATCTCTAATGTAAGTAATGAGTTGTCTGTATGTTTAAATCTTCGGAATTAACATTTAGGAAGATGCCCGGATACGGCAAAATGTATCTGATAGAGTTATCTCTTCAGATACGCATAAGCAGAAAGAAGCGCCTTAACTCCTTCTCCGGAAGATGAAGCAAGCTGCTTTGCTTTAATTGAGGTAGAATCCCCTGCTGCAAAAAATCCCGGGACTGTTGTACAGCAGTTTTCATCAACGATAATCTCTTTCTCATCATTCAGCGGCGCAAATGATTCAAACATTGTTGTGTTCGAATCCAGGCCTGTTCCTAAGAAGATTCCTTCAGCAGGAATTGTTTTTCTTTCCGTTCTGAACAAACTGGTAATCCCATTTCCCTTTTTGCTGATGACAACTCCTTCCGCAAACTTTGTGCCGTAGATTTCATCTGCCGTCCAGCCGAGATGAATTGTGACATTTTGATGTGCCTGAACACGGCGAATGAGAATTTCATCTGCTTTAAGGGTGTTTCTGACGATAAGATGCACTTCTTTGGCAATGCCTGCAAGTTCATCTGCCATGTCAAGCGCCGTATTTCCTCCGCCTATTACTGCTGTGATTTTTCCTTTGTACAGCGGCGCATCGCAGGTTGTGCATACGGCAACTCCTTTTCCGATGAACTCTTCTTCATGTTTTGCGCCGGAGAGGCGTGGACGTCTGCCTGCTGCAGCAATGACTGCTTTCGCGGTAACTACAGAACCGTTCATTGTGTCAATCTGAAAGGTTGAGTCCTTTCTGCGTGAGACACTTAAGACGACATCGTCGATGAATTTTATGCCGGATGATTTTGCATGGTCTGAGATTTTCTGCATGAGTTCTTCTCCGCTGAGGGGAGGAACTCCCGGATAGTTTTCAACATGATGGCTTTGAGTTATCATCCCTCCTACCGTTCCTGAGATTACTGCGGCATTCATCTCTTTTCGTCCGGCATAAATTGCAGCAGAAAGACCTGCAGCACCAGCACCTATGATTACTAAATCAAAGTCGGCTGAAAGTGCTGAGGGTAAGACGGCTGTTTCAAGCAGTATCTCCTGAAGACGGGCGATATCATCACCGACAATTATTGTTTTCTGGTCGATGACCGTTACCGGAACACCACGCTGCCCGGATATCTGAGCGCTTTTTTCTGCGTTTGCTTCTGCACTGACATCATAATTAGTGTATGCAATGTTGTGCTCTGCGAAAAACGCCTTTACCCGTTTACAGTGCGGACAGGTGGATAATGAGTAGAGTTCAATCCTGTGAGTCATACTCATAGATTGTCTGCGGAAGGATAAAAGGAACTATTTTGAGGCAATTCTGCCTGAATGAAGAGGTTTATAATGATGAATAAAAAGAGATAAGAGATTCAGGCAATCTTTGAAAGTTCGCCTGTTTCTAAGTTGTAGAACAGTCCGTGGAGCTGGATTGAACCGTCTTTTTCTGCGAGTTCAACTAAGGGGTACTGGCGCAGATGTTCTAACTGAAGACGGATGTTTTCAAGTTCAATTTCACGTTTGCGGTGTGCTTTTTCTTCCGGAGTGGTAACTGTTCCAAGGCGGGCATCAACACGTGTTTTTGCTTCGCGCGCGTTGTTTATCCAGAGTGAGATGTAGGCATCTTTTGAGGTGTCAACATCGAGTGAGTTGAGTGCGCCGCAGTCTGAGTGTCCGCAGATTACGATGTCTTTTACTTTGAGATGTTTAATGGCGTACTCAAGCACCGTTGCAAAGTTCCAGTCATGGGTCGGGACGATGTTTCCGATGTTTCGGTGCGTGAATAACTCTCCTGCTCTGCAGTGAGTAATCCTTTCGGGATTTACGCGGGAGTCAGAGCAGCCGATCCAGAGGACGGTGGGATGCTGGGCAGTTGTGAGCTGCATGTAGCGTTCTTTCTTCCGTTCGAAGTCTTTTTCAAGAAAGACTTTGTTTCCTTCGAGAAGTGCGTCGATCATAAACGTACCTGATGAATAATTATATCTTATGACATATTAGTGTTACGAAAAAACATACCCGAAAAATAAAAACACTCAATTCAAAAATCATCAGCCCTGCCC
>DALTWR010000187.1 GCA_029986975.1 Methanocorpusculum sp. | reverse complement strand
CTGGCACATAACTCTTAATTATTGACTCTAATCCCGTATAAATGAGACGGAAAAAATAATTACTCAAACTGCATCCACAAAGGATTTACCGTCCGTCTTCCAGACGGATATATGACCGAGTGCTCAATTGCTGCGGTTACGAACTTTTTTGCGGCTGAGACTGCGTCTTTTACCTGCATTCCTTTTGCGATATATGAGGCAATGGCAGATGAAAGACAGCAGCCCGTTCCGTGAATGTCTGAAAAAGGCAGACGCCGTCCGGCAATACACTCAGTTCCCTCTGAACTGATAAGATAATCTGCGCCGTTCCATTCTTTGATATGACCGCCTTTGATTAAGACATATTCTGCGCCCTGTGCTAAGAACCATTCGCCGGCTTCTTCGGCTGATTTTTTATCAGTGATGGAAATCCCGGATAAATATTCTGCTTCCGGGATATTGGGCGTTGTTACAAGTGCTGAGGGCAGAAGTTCTCTGCAGAGTGCTTTTTCGCCTTCGGCGTCGAGAAGGATGCTTCCTGATGTTGATACGATGACGGGGTCAACTATCAGGTTTGCATCTTTCGGAAGAGCTTCTGCAACAGCGTGTACGGTTTCTGCAGTGTTGAGCATCCCTGTTTTCCAACAGGATATCGGAAACTCGGCTAAGAGTGCGTCAATCTGTTCTTTGATAAATGACGCTTCAACCTTTGCCGAGGCTGTTACTTTTGTTCCGTTCTGCGCAGTTAATGCGGCAGCTACACTCATTCCCCAAACGCCGCAGGCGTTCATTGTTTTAAGGTCGGTCTGCAGTCCCGCCCCTGCCGATGAGTCAGAGCCGGCTATAGATACTGCGTAGTTCATGAATATCTGTATGTGTTTATGTGGTATAGGGATTTTGATAGGGTGACTGCATCACTCCTTCTTATCACTACAGGTATGTTTTCTTCTGCACTTCGGACAAAGAACAGCGCCGCACGAGTGACATTTGCGCATCTTTGATTTCAGATACGGTTCACCGCACGAGTCGCAGATAATCAGTTCATTCCAGTCTTTTTTCGGGGCTGAACTTTTTTTAGGTGATGCAGGTTTTGTTTCGACAGATTCTGCTGCGGCTTTTTTCACCGGCTCTTTCTTTTTCGGTTCCGTTGGTTTAGCCGGTTTTGTTTCCCCAGATTCTGACTTTGGTGAACAGGAATGAATCAGTCTGCATTTCGGGCAGAGAACCGCGCCGCACGATTTGCATTTTCTCAGTTTTGATATCGGGTATGCTTTTCCACAGTGGTCGCAGGTAAGCATTTTAACCGCCGGCTTTGTCGGGATTTTTGCAGGTACATTACCTGAATCCGCGTCAGCTGATTTAAGCGCGGGCGCAGCAGATTTTACGGCGGCTGTTTTTTTATCCTTCGTAAACGGGAGAAGAGCTAAGAGTTTATTCTGTTCTCCTTCCGGTTTCGGGCATTTATGTTTCTGTCTGCAAATCTGGCATAACACCGCTCCACAATCCGGACACACCCAGATATCTGACCTGGGATATTCTTCGCCGCACGATTCGCATTTTATGAACGGGTTTACTTCACTGACATACGCAATGTATGCTTCATCTTCGCTTAGTATCATTCCGGTGTTTTTGTACGGTACTTTTTCAGAACGAACAGCCGGCAGCTGTGCAGGGCTGTTTTCCGGCACCGGATTATCTAAACCGGCTGTCCTGTCTGATTTTACCGGCGCAGTCGATGAGAGAAAAGACGGGACGAGAGATCTTTCAGCGGGGTCAATGCGGCAGTCGTGCGTTTTCTGACATTCTCTGCAGAAATAGCCGCCGCATGCCCTGCATCGCCTGATTTCTTCCGCATAAAACTCTTTTCCGCAGCCGGAACAGGTTATGCGAAGGGGCCCGTCTCTAAATAATACACGATTGTCCATAGGTTGATAAAATATGTTACTACATTGGTTTCAATCGTATTTAGCCATTCTGTATAGGAAATGGGGAAATACGTGTTCTGTCTCTATTCACGTCATACAAACATTCATATTTGCATAAAGCGAATTTAAAAGATACTATGGCTGAATACATCAGTATCAAAGACACTGTGTTAAAACAGATTGAGGAACATCTTCCTGAAATCTGTGAACGCTTTGGTATCGAGACCTTAGGAATTTTCGGCTCTGTATCCCGCGGCGAAGACACAGAAGAGTCTGATGTTGATGTATTGTATCATTTTAAGGAAGGACGCGGCGGTCTGATATCTGATGCAGTTCCGCTGAAACAGTATCTGGAGAATCTTTTCGGCCGTGAGGTCGATTTAGTTTCAGTGAACTATGTTTCTCCTCTTATTCGAGAATATGTAGTAACAGATGCAATCCTGTATGGTAAGGAAATGGCGATTGCATGAATAAATCGCCCGTACTTACTGATAAACTGCTGTTGTCGCATATTATAGAACAGTGCGATAAAATTATTGCACTAACATCTATGATTGATAAAGATACGTTTTTAGAGAATGTATTTTATCAGGATGCACTATCCCGTGAAATTGAAATTATCGGCGAAGCTGCAGGAAGTTTATCAGATTCGTTCTGTATAAATCATCCGGATGTTCCTATTGTTGAAATGAAATCAATGAGGAATGTTATTGTTCATCAATATTTCAGAGTAGATACAACAATTATCTGGGAAACGGCAATAAATGATATTCCGGCAGTATATCCAATTATTAAAC
>DALTWR010000186.1 GCA_029986975.1 Methanocorpusculum sp. | reverse complement strand
GAATTAATCTGATGGGTGCAAACCGTTTCCCCGAAAATGACACGCATGTAAAACTTGGTCTCAAAGTTGTCGTCGTCGGCGGCGGAAATGTCGCAATGGATGCCGCCCGCGTTGCCCGAAGAACAGGAGCTTCTGTTACGCTGATGTACCGGAGAAGTGAGGCAGATATGCCGGCAAGACTTGATGAAGTCCGCCACGCAAAAGAGGAAGGCGTTGTCTTTATGACCGAGACCAATCCGGTTAAGTTCCTCGGCGAAAACAATGCAGTATGCGGCGTTGAAGCGGTTAAGATGCAGCTCGGAGAAAAAGGCGCTGACGGCAGAAGTTCATTCGCACCGATTGAAGGAAGCAACTTTACCGTTCCGGCTGATGTTGTTGTAATCGCCATCGGTCAGGGTCCGAATCCGCTTCTCTTACGCATGCTTCCCAACCTTAAGCTGAACAAGAACGGAAGCATTGCTGTCGATGAAAACGGCAGGACTTCGATTCCGAATGTCTACGCCGGAGGAGATGCCGCAACCGGTGCTGCGACTGTCATATTATCAATGGGAACCGCAAAGAAAGCAGCAAAAGCAATTGATGCAATGCTGAGAGGTGCATAAATGAAGTGCATTGTAACCGGCGGTGCCGGATTTATCGGCTCAAATTTATGCGACCTGTTAGTCTCTCAGGGACATGAGGTCGTTGTCATTGATTCGATGGTTGCAGGACGCAAGTCGAATCTGAAAAATATCGCATCAAAGATTACTCTCGTTGAAAAAGACCTTTTAGATGACGGCTGGCAGGAGTACTTTAAAGGTGCTGACCGTGTCTATCACATCGCAGCAGATCCGGATGTCAGAGGCTCAGCCCGTAAATCCCGCGAGGTCTATGAAAACAATGTGACAGCAACGGTCTGCGTTCTTGAGGCGATGAAGGAGTATGAGGTAAAAGAGATTGTATTCACCTCGACCTCAACCGTTTACGGCGAAGCATCAGTTATCCCGACGCCGGAGACGTATTCTCCCATGATTCCAATCTCCATCTACGGAGCCTCCAAACTCGCCTGCGAAGCAATGATTTCATCATATGCTGCAACATACGGCTGGAACGCATGGGTGTACCGCTTTGCAAATATTATTGGGCCTCGCAGTACTCACGGTGTTATCTATGATTTCGTACAGAAACTCCGTGCAAATCCGAAGGAACTGGAAATCTTAGGAGACGGCAGTCAGGCAAAGTCCTATCTCTCTGTTGAAGAGTGTGTAAAAGCAGTTGTCTTCGCACCGACTATCTCCCATGATACCTTCAACTTCTTTAACATCGGCTCCGAAGACTGGGTTTCAGTAAAACGCATTGCAGAGCTCGTCGTTGAAGAGATGGGACTGAAAGACGTCACCTTTAAGTTCACCGGCGGAGACAGAGGATGGGTTGGCGATGTGCCGAAGATGCAGTTATCTGTTGATAAACTCAAATCATTCGGATGGAATCCGAATGTTACGTCTGAGGACGCAGTTCGCGCTGCAATTCGTGCGACTCTTGAGGAGTAAAAACTCCAATGCCTTTTTTGGTAACTGAAGAATATCTTAACAAAGCAGCAGATACGCTTGCCAGAGCTTTTCTTCACTATCCATATCCGGGAGGGGCAGTTTCCGGTGACGAACGGCAGGCAAAAGCCCTTTCAATTATGTTTGATTTGGAAGTAAAACGCATCAGTGCATTTGCCGAAATTGTTTCTGAAAGCAGCGAATGCAATGGTGTTGCTGTCTGGTGCCGGATAAAAGAGATAAACAATGGGGTGTCTTTATCAAAACAGTTTCGCGCACTGATTTCCTGCATGAAACCATCAGAGATGGTAAAAACGGTACGCCGCTGTCTGAGTATTGAGCGGGAAAGAAAACGTCTGCACCTTTCAGATGATACGGTGTATCTCTATATCTTAGGTGTCGCGCCGGAATCTCAGGGAAAAGGTGTGGGGTCAGCACTTGTCCGCGAAAAACTTGCAGAATGTGATAAAGAAGGATGTACAGTCTATCTTGAAACAAACACCGAGCATAATGTCGGATACTATGAATCATTCGGGTTTTCTCTCGTTAAGAAGGTCATTGAAGAACACGGTGCATTTACGACATGGTATATGATTCGTGAGCCTTCAGCAAAGCAGTAAATAGAAATCTATTTTTTCTTTCAGCATCAATTAACAATTCAGATATGTCTGATATAGAAAGTCTGCTTAATGAAATAGATGCTCTGCGTCTTCGCCATGTTGAATCTTTGCGGAAATGTTTTGGAAAAACAGCTGACGACCCGGCGCCTACGAAAGATATGGTTCAGCGTGTTCTCATCTGCGACGCAGCAGAAGGAGAAACGGTGACTACTGATTACGGCGCTCTTATAAAACTCCTGAAGACGAATAAAAAGAATCTGCAGCACTTACGAAACAAAGCACTTTCCTATGCTATGCGCACAGGTAAAGTCTATCTGGAAAAACGGGAAGAGTATTTCGCGGGAAAATCCGATCTGGAAATAATTACCTATATCGAAGAAGAGTCACGGGCAATTCTTGAGGCATATACTGAACTCATGCAAAGAGTGAAGAAAATGAAGAGGGAGAACAGCTGATTTTTTTGTGAGCGGATAAGGTTCTATTCATAGTATCGAAAGGTGTAAGGGATAAAGTAAGAGATAAAGTAAGGGATAAAGTAAGGGATAAAGTAAGGGATAAAGTAAGGG
>DALTWR010000185.1 GCA_029986975.1 Methanocorpusculum sp. | reverse complement strand
AATGCAGCCGGAAGATGCTATACATAAGAGAAGAAGAAAGATACCTGCCGGAGGGAAATACCGGCGTATTGTCTTACATTATCAGAATTATTGTTCATTGTAGTATAATATGCAAGGCATGTATTTATAAATTCTGCGAATAACTGTTCACCCCTTATTTTTGCACGTTACTTTTATTATACATTACACTCATTTAATATATTATGAGCAATCCAGGCGAGGTAACATACCCCAACTCCGGACGACAGTTCAACTTCGACTTCATAAAAATGATAATCATTTTCGGGCTTGTTCCTGTTCACCTGTTTGAACGCTGTATGCTGCTTGAAGACTACAGCGTAAACCATGTCGGCTTTACATCCATCGACTCAATACTCTCAACAATCGTAGAATTCGGAGATGGAACAATCGGAGCATGTATGTTCATGTTCTGTTTAGGTGTCGGTCTCGTGTACTCATCGCGGAAATCAGCAAAGTTCCTCTTCAAACGTGCTTGGGTGATTCTTGCTGCTGCCATTGGTCTTGCACTGCTTACAAATACTATCAGCCTGACCATTCAGTCACAGATATATCAGAACCCTGCATTATTTGATGAGGCACTCTGGTGGCTTTTCTGCTGCGACATCTTAAACTTTGCATTTCTGACATTTCTGTTCTTCTCTCTTGTGCGTAAGCTGAAACTGCCCAACACCGCCGTAATTGCTATCCCTGTTATCCTGTTAATCATCTCCTTCTTTATTCCGAAGATGCTTTTCCCCGGAAACATCATTGCAACTGATTTAGTCGGCTGGTTTGTCTTTCAGGAAAGCGGATATTCATTCTTCCCGTTCATGCAGTGGCTTATTTTCCCGGCGGCAGGATATGTGTTTGCACAGTATCTTCGGAAAACGGAAAACAGAGATAAGTTCTACGGAATTGTTATGCTGATTGGAGCCGTTTCGTTTGCAATTATTACTGCCGTATCAGTTCTTTGCGGAATTGATGTTGTCACATTCTTCACTTCATATAATGCCTGTATCTACAATAAGACTCTGCTTTCAGCCGTCTGGTCTTTGTCATTTATCCTCTTCTGGACGGCTTTAATTTTCTTCCTGACACGAAAAGTCGCCCCGGCATCCCGTCTGCATCGGTTCGCAGAAAATACCAGCCGCCGTATTACGGTCTTCTACTGTCTGCAGTGGATAATTATAGGCGCCCTTGGATTCTGGGTTTTCCCGGCATTCAATATGGTGCCGATTGATTTCGTTCAGCTGTTTATAGCGGCTGTAATTATCATCGCTTTCTGTTATTTCATCTCAGGAAAGATTCTGAAACTGATTCAGAAAAAACGATTGTCGGCATAGGAAAAGAGGGGTGAATAGTTACAAACCTTCTTTTCAGAGAGGGGGGGCTGAACAGTTATACTAAACGTCAAAATAGAGGATGTATGGAGGTCAAAATAGAGGATCCATGGAGAGTTAAAACAGAGGATGTATGGAGGGCTGAATAGTTACCCGCTTTTCGCAATTGCCATAATTTGTCCGGCTGTTATTCCAGGCCTCTCAGCTTCCATCGTTAAAACTCCCACATCCATCCGTCTTTTTTCAGCATCTCTTCCGCCTTTTCATACTCAGGCATCAGCCGTTTCACCTCCGCCCAGAACTCTGCCTGATGATTTCTGTATTTCAGGTGAGCTACCTCATGGACAATTAAGTATTCTGCTGCAAACTGCGGTGCAAGCATCATCTTGACATTGATGATAATCCCGTTTTTCGGCGTACAGCAGCCCCATTTTCTCTCCTGAACACGTACCCGCAGTGCCGGCACAGCAACTCCGCAGAGCTTTGCATATTTTTCAGTGAACGGTTTTAACACTGCAGTGCCTTCTCTTCTGAAGAGAAAAATAACCGCAGTTCTGCAGGCATTTTCTGCTTCAGCTTCTGAAAAATCTTCCGGGACGGATAAAAGCAGTTCATCACCTGAAAAAGACGCGCGTACTGTCGGGCCCACGCTGCGGCGTATGGTATAGGTTTTTCCGAAAAAGGAGATTTCATCTCCTTCAGCGTATCTTCTGTGAGGAACTTCACGCGCACGAAAGCGCTCTGCATGTTCTGCAATCCATGCAGCTTTTGACTGCGCGAAGGAAAGCGCATCTTCAAGAGGATATCCTAAAGGAATTCTTAGAAGTATCGTGCCGTCTGTTTTTACGGTGATTCCAAGAGTTCTGCGCTTTGCAGACCAGACCGGCGTTATCTGGTACTCTTTCCCCTCAAAGATTATGCTTTCAGCATGCTCCATATGTGAAATATTATCTCTATTCCATGCGAATATAATTAACTGCAATGAAAGTTCACTCGATAGACCGTGACACCTTAGCGCTCCTTCTTGAGATGGGAAAGTCCTCGTACCCGAATGAGTACATGGTGCTCTTAGGTGCTGAGAATGGTGTTATCAACATGGTCTATCCTCTCCCCGGTTCCGGCGCGGGCGAAGATGCATCATATATCATGATGGATATGCTGCCTCTTGGAATGTCCTATGTCGGAACAGCGCACAGTCATCCGAATGGTGTTATCATGCCTTCGGACACGGATTATGCGACATTTGCTGAGATGGGGCAGGTTCATATAATTGTGGGTGAACCTTTCGATGAGTATTCGTGGCGGGCATTTTCCCGCGACGGAACACGCGTAAAACTGGATATTGTATAACATGAAACGCATAGTAGCAACAGGAACTTTTGAT
Organism: Methanocorpusculum sp.; assembly: GCA_029986975.1. GTDB lineage: Archaea > Halobacteriota > Methanomicrobia > Methanomicrobiales > Methanocorpusculaceae > Methanocorpusculum. The sequence continues at coordinate 1 of DALTWR010000185.1, read as the reverse complement.
A
>DALTWR010000184.1 GCA_029986975.1 Methanocorpusculum sp. | reverse complement strand
CAAACTCCATTGGAAGGTTCATTTTACCCGGATTGGTTCCGGTCGTGGGTTTTTCAAGGTCATATACCGGAGCAACATTGCTGTTTATCCCGACCCCTTTTTCATTGATACCGTCAAGAGTTATGAACGGAAGAAGGGCAAAGTCCTCATCACTCATCCCGGCTTCAATATATTCAGGTGTCCAGCAGAGAACCGACCCTGCAACACCAACGCTTGCATACCGTTTATCAGATGCCGGAACATGGACAACAACCGAGGATGCATCACTGTAAACGTAGTCAAAGTTTCGCCCGAAGTAGTCTCCATGGTGAACTGCTGAGCATGCTGATGGAGGAGTGCCGGCTTTTTCAAAGAGTTCTGCCATGTACTGTGCATATTCCATCATATTCGTCTCATCATAGTCATCGTAGGTGACTTCGTAGAGATAGTCGGCAACTTCTGTTATGTCGCCATGCGAGACCGTCCCGCTTAGAGGAGCAGGGCCGCTGCTTCCTACACATCCTGCAGTTACCGCCGCGGCAAGAACAACAAGGACGGCGACTGCAGCACAAATACCCGCATTTTGTTTCATACAGTGTATTATATCACAGTGTTTCCATATATGTATTTTGGATGTACTTTGACAAGGAGATGAGGCTTTTGCTTCAAATCTCCTGCCCACTGCAGCCCTTAAAACACCGGAAGCTTCGGTTTCTCTGAAAACACCGCAAACGAAAGATACACCTCGACCGCAGCACACCCAAGTGTCATCAGAAGCATTGCGGTCAAAATCTCCGGGAAGAATTCCAGCTGTTCGTACAGCAGCAGTATAAATCCCTCGCCGATCCACAAAATCGCCGGAAGAATGAGAGCTCTGCCGCGTAAAACAATAAGAATGCCAAACACCAGGGAAAAAACTACTGCCAGATATGAGAACGCACCATCACACCACAGTTCAAGCAGAAACGCAACGGCTGCCCCGAAGAAAAAGAGAGCGGTTGCCTGCCGTTTTCCGATGAAAAGCAGCAGAATACCGCCAAATACAATCAGCCCTGCGTAGATAAATCCGAGGATTAAAACTGAATCCATCTCATAAAAGGCCGTGTCTGCGAAATAATCAAAGATAAGCTCGATTGTGGTAATCTGTGCAATCAGCAGAAATCCTATGACCGCCCCGCACCGGCTAAACGTCATACCCCCGTCTTCTGCGAGGTGTTTTGCGATGGAGTACTGCAGTTTTCCCGTCCCGCCGGAGATGGAAAGCCAGATAAGAAATGCAGAGGCAATACTCACAATAATACCGCATGCAGCATCATTAATGAGATACGAGATAAAAGCAGCTCCGAGGAGAGCGTTCACCGCAGCAAACGCATACTTCTGCGGGTCCTTCGAGGTCAGCAGAATTAACGCGAAGATAATGGAAAAGATACCTGATAAGGCAGACAGTACCGGATTGTTGCCCAAAATCACGAAGGACAAAATATTAGGCACCATCAGAATAAACGTAACAGCCGTCAGAACACGTTTTCCGAGGAAAAGCAGGACAGTCCCGGTGACAAAGAGTGCTGTCCCAATGATAAGACCAGGGATGAGCATCTCTGAAGAGAAAACATCAATAGCGTCTTCGGTTCCGGAACTGAAAACACTGAGAGCCATCATCACAAAAAACATTGCGACAATTAAAAACCCGAACGAAGTAAGCTGGTTTCTTATGCCGGTTTTTTTCGCATCGCTGATGGACTGAAGATATAATGCATCCTCTCTTTTCACTCCGGCAGTATCTTCAGAACCTGCGGAACCGCTGCTTTTCGTAAGGACAAAATACATTCCCGGGATAAAGAGGATTAAGGCGGCAATAAGCGATGCGGTGGGCATCTCCCCAAGGATTGGGATAGAAAACAGCACGCCAATTATGGGAGCTAAGCCAAAGATAACTCCCGATTTTGCTGCGCCGAGATACCGCTGACCGTACATCAGCAGCAGAGAACTAATTCCACAGGTAAAGAACCCGAAAATCATAAGCCCAAGCATCGAGGAAAGGTTAGGAAGTGTTTCTCCCAGACAGAGTGCAGGGATTAGTGTTATGATACCTACACCAAAGCCGCGAAGTATCGTTGTTTCAACCGGATTCCGGTCTGCAAGGAGTCTTGAAACTATAGTTAAAGCACCACAGGCAATACACTCTCCGATAATAAACAAAGCTCCGGTGGAGAAGGAAAATGAGGTAAGATTAATTATCGAAAGAGAAATACTTCCAAGAATTATCAACCCCGCACCGACACCAAGCCGCTTGGAGATTTTTTCCTTGAGAAATAAAATGGAAAACACAATGACTGCGACAGTCTCAAAGTTTTGAAGAATGGATGCAGTAGCAGCAGATTCCAGCTGCAAACCTCTGAAGAGGAGATAGCTTACCAACGCAGATAAAAGAATGATAGCAGCAACATATTTTATGTCCTTTTTTTGCAGATGGCGGTTTGGATCACAAATTGACTTTGACTTTCTCCCGAACAGAAGTACGAACAGCATGCCGGTACCTGCGCCGAAAAACATAAAGGAAAGTGCCATCAGAGGGCTGGTGTCTGTCAGAAAGAATTTACTAAGCGGTGTGTACATTCCTTCAGCAGCGGCGCCTATCACTGTTGCTATTACCGCAAGTATGGAAATATTTATTTTATTAAACTGTATCATGGCCGCAGGAGACTAATAATTTCTATCAGAGACAAATGGAGAATATACTATATTAATT
>DALTWR010000183.1 GCA_029986975.1 Methanocorpusculum sp. | reverse complement strand
GGATTTATATTCGCCTCACAGACAACAGATATACACATGGGCGATATGAAAGTCGGAACAATTACGGTAACGCCGAATCTGGAAAATATCTTCTCTTCCGATAAATCCCTTGCCGAGAAGTTCAATGCAGAGGTTGAACTCTTCGGCATAAAATATACCAAAGAAGGACTGACACGAATAGAAATTGATGACCTTGTTGCTCTGCTTTCGTCAGAACATCCGCCTCTGAATATTTCGGACTTTGTATCCGGCTTCTCCTCTAAAAAGCCGGAAGTCTCCAATGAGGATTTCTTTGACAAACTCATCAACATGTCTATCTCTGCAGAAAATGATGCTGCCTTTATCGAGTCTCTGGATTTATCCGGCGTCGGAGATAATATCGAGTCAGCAGTACAGCAGATTGAAAAATTATTAGAGGGGCTTAGTTAATCAGATAAAAATTTCGACGAGGAACTTTACTCCAATAAGAATAAGAATAATTCCTCCCACAATCTCCATTTTTGAACCGAGAATATCACTTAGTTTGTGTCCTGCAAGAACGCCCGCAAATCCGAACAGGAACGCAACAACTCCTATTATTATTGAGGGAAGAAGAATCTCACTTCCTAAAAGTCCGTAGCTGATGCCGACAGCAAGCGCATCGATACTTGTAGCTATGGCTAAAATCAGCAGGACCTTAAATCCGGTAAGATTTACTGACTCTTCTTCTCCCTTGAATCCGTCATACATCATCTTACCTCCGATGAAGAAGAAGAGAGCAACCACAATCCAGTTGCCTATCGTCTGCAGAAACTGAGAGATGGGGGCGCCTACAGCAAAACCGATTAAGGGCATGATGAACTGGAAAAATCCGAACATACCCCCGGCTGCGAGTGCGGTTTTTACAATGTTTTTCTTCAGTACCGCCCCTCCGGCGAGGGAAACTGAAAACGCATCGAGTGCCAACCCTACGGCGATAAGAAGAGTTGAAAGAAGTGCTGCAGAGTCCATCAGGCTTTCTTGCCGTTCTTTCTTACGGACTCAATTTCGTCAGCATCTTCTACGATGACAACAAACGTGCCGTAGCATGGTTTTGTGTAGCCGTAGACGAGTTTTCCTTCCTTGATGCCGACTAAAATCGGCGGAATTCCGATGAGCGGTTTGTCGAGCAGCTTAAATCCGGCAGGAACTTCGTAGCGTTCGCTGCATTCTTTCTTAATCAAATCACGAGCTTCTTTAAAACTGCAGTTCTTTGCCAGAACTTCATAGTTCATACTTTCGAGACAGCCCATTCAAGTACCTCCTCTAAATGCGGAATGATGCCGCGGACGTTATGCGTAAGCGGTGCGGCGATTTTTTCTGTTTCAAACTCTGCTTCGTCTGCGAGTTCGTATGCGTGTTCTCCGAAGAAAATCGTAACAAGTGTCGACGCTGGAGACACTGCGGCTGCTGTTGCGGTGAAGGTTAAGCCTGCATCGTTATGCACCAGTGAAATTATCAGCGGGTATGATACCTTTCCTTCGCTCATCTCTGCAACCGTTTTTTCCAGGTCGCGGTACTCTGAAACATAATGTCCTTTCGGGTCGCTTACTTTTACCAGCTGCTTCGCTGACGGATTTGCCGCAACAACCGGCGTCAGTTTTGCATCGCGCAGAAAGTCTGCGATATATAACACAAGCGGCGACTGCACCGGAATCTGGGGGCAGCCGATGAAGATGAGTGCTTCTGTCATGCTGGTTATTATGTCTGTTTTCGATAGGATATAGGATTATGGAAATGAGATATGGAAATAAGATGTGGTTAGAGATGTGGATAGAGATGTGGAAAAGAGATATGGATAGAGATATGATAAAGGGATGTGCAGGCTGATACAACGTCTCAGAGATATTCTCCCTGAATCCGTAAGACCTCAGCGCTGTCTTTTGCCGCGGCGTATTCTGAAAGCGGCTCTTCATTGAGTTCTAAGAAGTGAAGCCCCCAGTTGAATTTCGCAAGTATCTGTTCTGCCTGTTTCTTTTCGCCAAGAATGGTAAGAGCTGCTGCTATTGCTTCAACGGATGTGAGCGTAAACGGTTTTCCAAAGTTTACCGGGTTTGCTGCGACAAGATATGGCAGTGCCCGGCGTCCTTTCCACGGGGTGAGGTTTGTGGTGTCAAGTACTTCCCATGAGCAGTCGAGCGCGGTGATGCTTTGAACCCATTTTTTATCTGCGGGAGATAAGACATCTGCTGTGGGGTCTAAGAGCAGTGTGGTTTTTGGAATCTGCGGGATTTTGGTTACGATTCGCATCATTCCGAAGCGTTCAAGCTTTTTCATGGTGCATTTTTTCGGGTCGCAGGAGTTATCACGGTATGCGATAAGAGATATTGTCATGGCTGATTCTTATTTATTTCTCGCCGGCAAATATGATACTGATGTACGTCTTTGTTTCTCCCTGTATTCTTCATCCGAATCTCCGTGCTGAAGGCATCACTTCTGAAGAAGATCTGCGGGTGTTTTCCCGTGCGGTATCACGCTGCAGAGAGTTCGGTATTGAGATTCGTGAACTGCCGTGCCCTGAAACACTTTTCTTTGGAACGCCGAGAAGTCCGGGTCCTTTTGTCGGGCGGATGGATGTGCCGGAGTTTTTTACTCTTATGGATTCTCTTGAAAAAGATGTCAGGGAGCAGATGAAAGATGAAAAGCCGCTGTGTATTATCGGAGTGAACTCGTCACCCGCGTGCGGTGCTACAAAGACGTATTATACAGAGGAAAAA
>DALTWR010000182.1 GCA_029986975.1 Methanocorpusculum sp. | reverse complement strand
CTTCTTGAAATTGTCATGGCGCCATCCATATCTCAGGAGACTCTTGATATCATCGGACGCGCTATTGAAAACAGTGTGGTAAAACAGGGGTATCTCTTCACCAACGTAGGTTACGTAAGAAACCGTGATGCACTGCCTCAGGCAGCTGATATGCTTCTCAATCTCGAAGGAGTAAACACCGCCTTGGTCTATGGTATTTCTGATGCAGCAATTATTTGTTCTGCACGCAACCGTGATGTCAGAATCCATATCGGTGACGTCATGAAAGAGGCGTTCTCCCCGATTCCGGGAGCTTCAGCCGGAGGACATGCCACAATGGCTGCCCTTTCCATTCCATTATCCGCGTTCTCGCTTGCAAAAGACAAGGAAGCCCTGCTTTCGATGATTGTAGATCCGGTGTTTGCAAACTTCTTAAAGCTCGTCGGCATCACTAAGGATGAATCAGCTGAGGATTCACCTGCTGTCTGAGGATTTTTATGAAGTATGAAGAGTGGGCGCCATACTACATAAAAATTCTTGACTACTTCGGATTTTCCCGCGAGGATGACGAGCGTTCTGCAGAGATTCTCTCATCCCTTCTAAAAAGAGACGACATCGCGGTCTTAAAAGAACGTATCGAAGGAAAACGTGTTATTGTCGCAGGAAACGCACCGTGTCTTTTAAGTGACGCGAAAAAAACTGATTTTTCCGGCTGCACAACAATCGCTGCCGATGCGGCGGCGAAAACCCTTGCAAAATGCGGCATTGTGCCGGATATTGTATTTACTGATTTAGACGGACTCGATGACGACGTCTTATCCATGAACGAAAAAGGAACACTTCTGGCAGTTCACGCTCACGGAGATAATATTCCGCTCGTGAAATCCTGGGTTCCGAAGATAAAGGGTTTTGTTATCGGAACAACCCAGTCAGCCCCTATTTCCCATGTCTATAACTTCGGCGGATTTTCTGACGGCGACCGGGGCGTTTTTGCAGCTCACGAACTTGGAGCCGCTGAGGTGAAACTCATCGGATTTGACCTTGATGACACCTCGGTTGACCCGGTAAAACACGGGAAACTGCAGATTGCACGTAAACTTCTGCACCTCATAGGTCATGACCTCTGATACCGTACTCATAGACGGATACGTCGATGAACCGGCGTGTCTCGGCGTCCCGCCGTATATTTCCCCCTATATCAGAACAGTTGCAGGCGTTTTAAAAGAAGCGGGGAAAAATCCGGAGTATGTCACCATTGACCAGCTTCGTGCGGACCCGTTTAAAATCGCAAATCTAAGAAACGCATCGCTCGTGGTAATGATAGCAGGAACTACCGTTCCGGGAAAATACTTAGCCGGAACGCCTGCGACTCTTACAGAAATCCAGCAGCTTGGTGCATCATTTTCCGGCAGAACAAAGGCATTTTTAGGCGGACCTATCGCTTTCGGCTACTCGGATGAAGGCGGAAAAAAAGCAGTCAAAGCAGCAGCGGCGGGATGGACAGCTGTTCTCGAAGGCGACCCTGCCGGTGCTTTAGCTTCATGGCTTTCCGGCGGAGATGCGAAAGGAGTTTTATCTTACGCTGAGTATGACAGATTCGCAAGCCTTGGCGCTGATATTATCTGTCAGCATCCGTTTTATCCGAATGTGATGCTCGAACTCGAAACCGCGAAAGGCTGTGCCCGCTCGATTACGGGCGGATGTGCATTTTGTACTGAGCCGTTCTATGGTCTTCCGCGCCATCGCGAACTCTCCGGTATTTTACTGACCTACGGCGTCTCAGGCGCAGAGTTTCCCAAACCCGATGCAGATAAGATTGAAGCATTGTTTTCAGGAATCAGACGTGAAGCACCTGAGTTAAAGACGCTTCATATCGATAACGTAAATCCGGGAACGATAGCCCACCATGAAGATGCAGCCCGTGATGCGTTATCTGCAATTATTGCAGGGCACACGGCAGGAGATACGGCGGCATTCGGCGTTGAGTCGGCTGACCCTGCTGTTATCAAAGCAAATAATCTGAGAGGTACGGCTGATGAGATTTTCCGTGCGGTTGAGATAGTAAATGAGGTTGGAGCTGTTCGCAGATGCGGAATCCCTGAACTTCTCCCCGGGCTTAACTTCATCTCAGGTCTTGCCGGTGAGACGCCTGAAACATTTGTTTTGAACCGTGCGTTTCTTCAGCGCATCGCTGATGCAGGGCTTCTTGTCCGCAGAGTAAATATCAGACAGCTGATGCCGTTTGAAGGAACACGTGCGTATGAAAATAACACCATCGGCAAATACGACAAGGAGTTTCATGCCTTCAAAATGGATGTGCGTGAGAACTTTGACGCCCCCATGATGAAACGGGTGTTTCCTGTTGGCACTGTCTTCGATGATGTGTTAATCGAAGTGTCAGGTTCTGTTTCATTCGGACGGCAGATGGGAACGTACCCGGTTTTAATCGGCATTCCGGAAAAGATTCCAGTCGGAACTGTTGTAAGGCAGCAGCGGTATCATATGGTCCGCGTTCGTTAACAGCGCTTCAGTGTCCGATACGCATTAATCATTTATCTCCTTCGGCTCTGAAATGGATTCCCGGAATCTCGCAAAAGTCTGCTGCAAAACTGATTACAAAAATGCCGTTTAAAAATGGAGAGGAGTTATCCAAAGCGGTAACTGTTCCAAAGGAACTTATTTCACTGATGGATTTTTCATAAATCCGTTGTAACTATTCACCGCCCCTTTTTTGACTATGGATTTTGTATCTCATAGTCAAAAAAAAGGGTGAATAGTTACTC
>DALTWR010000181.1 GCA_029986975.1 Methanocorpusculum sp. | reverse complement strand
GCAGACCAGACCTCAGGCGCAGGAGAAAATGCGTGAGGCGGCAGTTCTAAAATCAACTCTACATCAGCATACGCCTGCACCGTAACCGAAAGTCTTCCGTAGTCACTTGTTCCGGGTACAGCTGCCATCCGTTTTGCAAACTCAAGCTGATACATCAAAACAGCCTCTTCAAATCCTTCTTCAAGCAGACGGAATGTTATCTTCGATGAGATAGAGTAGGGAAGATTTGCAACAACCGCTTCATACGGCGGAAGCGGAACTTTTGATGCATCGCCGAGCGTTATCGTAAGCCGTCCGTCAGCTAATTCGTCGGCAAACCTTTGCTCAAGATTTGGAAGAAGTCCGGCATCAAGCTCGACGGCATGAACAACAGCGCCGCGGTCAAGTAAAGCTCTCGTAAGAACTCCTCCACCAGGGCCGATCTCTAAAATAGTTCTCTTGGCAACTGGTATGGCATCAGCAATTTTTTCCACTGCCCGCAGGTCAGTTAAAAAATGCTGGTCTTTAAATGCACCCATAAAAAAGAATTATTTTGAAGTGAAGACGTGATACTTCTCGTCCGGCGTCTCCAGTTCAAGAAGGACACGTTCACGAATAAATTTCTCAGGTTTCTGCAGTGCCTTAACTCTTGCCTTAATGTCAGCAAAACTTTCGAACGGTTTTTTCTGACGTTCTGCAAGAGTGTCTGCAAGCATCTTCTTGCCGAATCCCGGAAGGAGATTTAACATATGCATCTTAAGGCTCATCGGAACAGATGTATTGTAGAACTCAATGTAGCGTGCTTCATTTTTCGCAATAATCTCTTCCACGGCACTTTCCAGTTCACCTTTTGCTGTTGAAGTCAGCTCATTGAACGAAAGCCGGCGCTTTACACGCTCAACATCTTTGCGTTCACCGTCACCGATATAGACAATGTCATGCAGATTGATTGCCCGGTTCGGCTTGGCAATTAATTCAAGCAGTTTGAACTGGTCAGTACCTACAGCCAGAATAATCGGCTCACGCTGATTTAACGGGCGCTTATCGTCTATGTATCCCCACTGGAGATAATCTAAAACGACAGCCTCAACTTCCTTCTTGTCCTTTCTTTCTGTTTTCGGGGGCATAATTTACTCAGGCGTACTTTTTCAGAATGTCTAAGATTGCGTCAATGTCTTCAGGAAGAAGGGAGAAACGTTCTTTTGCGTAAATTGCACGAATCTCATCGCGTGTCTGCGGCATAATGTTTACAAGACGTGCGGCAATTTCCGGAGTAATTTTTTCAACGCCTTCAAGTTCCTCAAAGAGAGACTTTGCTGTTTCAACGCTGCATTTTCCAAGAGTGTCTGCGTGGTCAATACTCTTACGCAGTTCGTAGGAAAGTGTTCTTCCAGCACCTTCGGTGTCTTCAGCGTTATCTCCGCGTTTGTCACGGATGGTGATGAGTTCTTCCCTGAGTTCAGGGAGGGTCATCATGTCTTCCTGAATGATTTTTTTAACTTTCATGCGTCCTCCAAAGAAGTGTAAAATAAGTATTGGGGGGAAATTAGTTGTTGAATTTCTGTGCAGAGAGGTGCTGCGGTCTTGCAATAACGGTCTTGGTCATTCCGCCGTCAGCAATCTCAAGAAGCCATGCTCTTCCGCGCTGACCTACAATAGTTCCGGTCTTTCCGTGGAATCTCGGGTGCGGCTGTCCCTTCTGGACGCTTGAGTCGAGAACGATGTGAACCTTCTGTCCGACTTCAAAGGTCTGAATGCTCTTGGTTACATTCGGCATTCCGCGTGTGCGCAGAGTCTTCTGTAACTTATATCTGGTGCCTTTCTTGATACCGTTGTGATGTGCCATGTTGTTTCACGCTCCATTATTTGGTAATCCTTCAACCTGCACAACGTCCAATTCTGTGACTTTTGCGGGTGAGGTGAGGATTTCAGCAAGACTCGGAACAGTTCGCCCCTCATCTCCTGATATGAGTTCTTTTATGTAGAGACCGCTGTCGCCTACCACTTCAATGCGGTAGAGACCGTTTTCTTTGCCAAGGACTTTGATACTTTGAACCTGACGCTTCCGTACCAGGTCTGCTCTTCTGTGAGCGACGCGATTTGGGGTGCGCTGGCTAATCCAAGCCTTATTTAGCTTCGAAACGGCTTTTTCGACATTCTCCTGAGAGATAGAGTCATCTACTGAAACCAGAATCCTGTATGTTTTATGCCCTTTGTGTGATTTAAGCATTTCTACTGTTTTCTTATCAGACCAGCACTCAAGGCGCACTTCGACATTGCCGCATGCGGTTTTATTGATGCTTTCCTCGAGTTTTTTCAGGTCGGCAGTTCTTACGCGCGGATTTACCATCTCCATAACAAACGGTCTGCCGGTACCTGTACAAAGAGCATCAATGTCTTCGCGGCCTGCTCCGTGCAGGACTCCGGCGTCAGCTTTGAAGATTTCAACAGCTGCTTTGGCAATTTCTTCTTCAACGGATGTCGGGTACTGCTTTCCCGTGAAATTGCATTTCTCGCAGCCTTTTCCGCCGCAGGCCCTGCAGCTCCAGTGGGTCTGCGGGATGCCGCGGACGAGTTTTAAGTATCTTCCATAGAAGTAGAGAGATGAAATCTGCAGTTCGGTACAGTCATCTGCGATGTTTAATACGATGGTGACATCAGGTTTTTTCGGGTCGCCTGTCTTGCCGTTTAAGGCTGATACTGGATTTCCGACTTCACGGTTCTACTCTGATTTCATCGGCTCAGGATTTTCAATACCGATGTCAGACCAGAGAATCACTTCAGACTC
>DALTWR010000180.1 GCA_029986975.1 Methanocorpusculum sp. | reverse complement strand
CCGTCTGCAATCTCAGCAGTCTTTCTGCAGTGGGCAACAACTCCGGCATCACAGCCGGCTGAAAAAAGAATGGATTCTTCGTCCATCAAAAAAATTATTCCTTTGCAAGTTCCGTATTGATTTTATCAATACGCCGCTCAAGAGCAGAAAGCAGCAGTTCGTTATCGAAATGCGCCATATTTTCGCCGCACTCAGGACAGACAAAATTCAGCGTCATTGCGTCGTTGAAGGTAAGCATCTTGCCGCATGCCGGGCACTGATAGAAGTCATTCTTCTTATCAAACTTCAGCCGCGCTGATAACTTCTCGGAAACAAACTCCATCTCGGATTCAAGAACCGAATCGATGTTTTCCATCTTAAGAACCCAGAGATACGTAAGCCAGCCGGTCTCATTATTCTTAATCCTGCGGTATTCTGCAAGACGCTTTTCATAGAGACAGTATAATGTGTGACGGATATCGTTGAGAGTAATTCCGGTAATCTCAGCGAGTTCTTCATCGCTGTGTTCTTCGACAGGACAGGTTAGAATCAGCTCAAGTCCTACCTCACCGACAAGTTTGAGAAGATATTGATAGATTGCCGGATTTTCCAGATCCTTCTTTGTTAATGATGTCATTGATTTATATATTGGACGGCAATACTAATATTTTTATCCAGCACCGCTGAAGCCTCTTCAACAGTACGCCCATACCCGATAACCGAGCAGAGAACCTCGCCTTTTTCAAAGAACGTACCGGGGAAGGGTATGTCTGTCAGGAAATCGGAAAGAGGCAGAAGGTCTGCCTTCAGCGTAAGGGCTTCAGGGGCGGTCAGGATTTTTCGTACTGCATACTGCTTAGGAGTCTTTAGTTCCTTCGGAAGAACTCCTTTGCAGGCGTTTTTGTGCAGAGTAAAGAGATTTTCACCCAGTGCCGTCTCAACGGTTTCAAGTGTTCCCTGAAACCGCGGGTTTACCTCGATTGCATACGCTTCCGTGTCAGTCAGTACAAAATCAATGCCGATACAGCCCACACAGCCGGAGACTTCAGCAATCTTTTTTCCCAGTTCTTTCATGCGTTCCGCCATCGGATGCGGACACGGAGTGACCGAACCGGAAAACGCATAGGGACAGAAATCTCCGCCGCGCAGAATCTGCTGATTTGTCGTAAGAACGCATGCTTCACCTGAGGGGGTTACAAGGCAGCAGACTGAAGCAGGCATTCCTTCGATAAACTCCTGTAGGATACAAGGATCTCCTTCGACAAACTCCTGCCATAAAGCGAGTTCTTCGTCGGAATGAACAACCGCATTGCGCCATCCGCCGGCACCCCCTGTGGTTTTCGCCATCGCAGGGTACACTCCTTTCTCCAGTTTTTTGGGAACGGGGATACCAAGCGACTCAAAAAACTCCTGCGTTGCTGCTTTGTTCATGAATTTTTGCGCCGCATCAGGCGATGTGCCAAGACGGTTTTTGAACTCAAGAAGTTCAGCGCCGGAGGTTGTTACCACATAATCCGGATGATACTTCTGAATCAGCTCATCTGCAGCGAAGGGGAGTTCTTCGAGTTCGTCAAAAGCCATGTGGTCTGCAGTACAGGGAAGTAAGTCCTGATCGCAGAAATGGTCTGCTGCATACACCGTATATCCTGCAGCGGCAGCTGATGCGGCAACGTGGCGTGTGGTGTATCCAACAACAAGAACCGATTTACTCATGCGGCTTCTCGTGCTTGATGGTGGTCTTTCCGACTTTTGTCGGGATTACCTCGATGTCAGCGTTGTCAAAGGAGAGTTCGAGTTCGCGTCCTTCGTAGAGATGGTCGAGGAATAACGCCAGAGCAGAGATTTCCGAGTGGGGCTGGTTTGCGACTGCCACGTTGTAGTCTGCAAGTTCGTACATCTCACCCGGCACTTTTTCTGCGCCGACGACGACAAGAATCTTTTCTTCTTTTCTGATGTCAGGGATGACGTCCTGCAGACGAAGTCCGTACATCGTTAAATGAACAACTTTTCCCCCGTCATTTTTGAATTTGCGGATGAAGGATTTCCATTTCACGTTGTTTTCGCAGAAGTATCCGCCGCCGAAACGGTTTGATACATCAGTGATGCTGTCAGCTACTTTCTGGTCGTCTGCGGCAAGATACATGCCGGATGCTCCTAAAGCGCGTGAGGATAGTCCGACGTGGGTTGTAACACGCTGGTCGCGTTCAGGGCGGTGACCGATGCGCAGAACATAAGATACGGGTTTTAAATTCATTTTCTCACTTTAATTATGCCGTTTTCGATGTAGATGCCGAAGTCGTCTTCCGGTGCTTCTGCTTTGGGGGAAGCGCCGCAAAGAGTGCTTGCAAGCAGGAAGTCGTTGATAGAGAGAGGAGAGATTTTGTCTCCGCTGCACTGTACAAGGAAGATTTTTTCAAGCCGGGAAGCCGATGCTAAAACTTCATCTCTGGTCATTTTTGACTGCTGAATCAGGTCGTCAACTGATATGCCGTCGTCAGGTATCAGATGATAGATTTTCCAGTCAGCATCTTCATCATTCATGTTTACAGATTGGCGCGGGGCTGATATAAGGATAGTTACCTGAGGGGTAAACTGATTACGATTATCCTGATAAATTCTACTTTGCATAATTTGGAGTTGAACTCCAAAATAATCGGAAATCTTTCCGGAGATGTTTACATCTTACGTTTACCGTCATGAAAAATAAGACAGACCTGGCCTACTGAAAGCTAATTCTACCGCACCCTTAATCCATCATCACCGCTAACACATACAGTATATGTTTTCCAGC
>DALTWR010000179.1 GCA_029986975.1 Methanocorpusculum sp. | reverse complement strand
TTTGGAGAGTACTTTTGCCATGAAGGACTCCGAGTTTCCGCCGTGATATGTCCATGCAGAGTCAAAATAGTTTATGCCGTGTTCATAGGCATAATCAACCATTTCTTCGGCTTTGGCACAATCAATTTTAGCATCGTCGCCGTCGATTACGGGAAGGCGCATGGCGCCGAAACCGAGCGCGGATATGTTTTCGCCGCAGAGTTCGCGGTAAATCATCTTATCCACCCGATACCGGCGGATAGAGGACTATCTCATCGCCATCGCTTAGGGTGATTTCAGATGCGTCTTCTGCATCGATGCGTTCCTGATTGTACATGATAACAACATGTGACCTGATAACACCTTTGTCAAAGAGTTCAGTCTGTGCTGCCCGCTTTTCTCCTGCGAAAAGAATTAAGGCGTCATAGATTGTGGACGCATGGGGCACATCGAGTTTTTTTTCTTCGCCAAAGAGTTCACGGAACTTTGCAAATGACCGGATGGTAACTTCGGTCATTTCTTTTCACAAATCTCCTGAAGGGTGATGGTAAAGACAAGGGTTTTTCCGGCGAGCTCGAAGTTGCCGTCTATCTGGACGATTTCGTCATCGATTTTGGTGATGGTAACAGGTATCTGGTTTCCGTCGCCTAAGGTTATCATGAGTTTTTCACCGACATTCGCGGTGAAATCAGCGGGGAACTCTTTTCTCGGGATATCTGCAATGAAGTCGTCAGAGCGCGGTCCGTAGGCTTTTTCCGGCGGGATGGTGACGGTTTTGGTTTCTCCCACTTCCATTCCTAAGACTGCTTCATCAAATCCTGCAACGACCATACCTGAACCGACGGTAAATTCAAGCGGGGCTTTTCCTTCGGATGAGTCGAACTGCGTTCCGTCAGTGTGTTTTCCGATATAATGGACACGTACTGTGTCTCCTTTTTTTACGGGCATTGTATCTATCTCTTTGTTTTTCTTTCTTATTTTTCTTTACTGTTCTCAGTCGTCTTTTTAGTTTCCGATTTTGTCGAGGGTTATTTCAAGACGAGGGTTTTACCTGCCATGTGATGATTTACTGCAGCTTCAATGAGGTCTTTTTCTTTGTTGATGGTAAGAATTTCTGCAGTCAGCTGTCCGCCGTTTAGATACAGTATCTGTCCGACCTCAACACTTCCTACGGCTGCTTCAACTTCAGATAACGGGAACTCGTTGGTTTTTTCTCTGGTATAGACGCCGTATCCGTCTTCTGGGCTTACCGTTATGGTTTTGGTTTCTCCTGTTTTCATGCCGATTACGCCGTTGTTGAATCCTTTTATCATTGCGCCTGATCCAAGGGTAAATTCGAGCGGCGTTTTTCCGACATTGGATTCCTGAACGATTCCGTCAACGGATAAGGTGTAATAGACGGAAACGTGGTCGCCGTCTTTTGCGGCTGGCGCATCATTTACGCATCCTGCACTAAAGATGACGGCGGCTGTTATGAGCAGTAAGATTACTGCTGCGGTTTTTTTAGTCATAGAATTATATTTGGCGGGATGAAAGATAAGGGTTTCAGGTAATCACGATGGTGTTTTGTACGGATAAATCCGGTCTTGCAGGGTTTGTATATGATGGTACGGGATTTACTGCAAATTATTCTGCTCATCAAGCCGCATGTTCTTTGGTCATTTATTAAATCAGATTGCTGCAGTCTGATATAAATAACTCCCCTATGAGCTGCTGAAGCAATCGTTAACATTATATGCTATGAGTTACAAAGAAATAAACTTCAACCACCCTATATCAATCTGATTGGTTTTAGGGTGGGCGGCGTGTTTCCGGCTTTTGCCGGTGCCCGCTTAATGTGCCAAGAAAAAAATCCCCCTGATGCACACGCAGGTAACTTCAGGGTGTATTGCCTGCATTACAACATCCAGACTGTATCTGTCTGCCGCAGCCAATTGACGGATGCAGTTACTCATACTAAGTGTTACGTCATAATAAATATACTATGTCAACTCGTCAAAGCAGATGAGACAGCCGCCACCGACTCATCTGCTTCGTTGACATATATGCTGTTTATGCTGTTTTGTTTAAGGTCTTTCCGGTTGGTTGTTTTGTTTTGCGGATTTGGATTTGTTTTGTGTGATGATTGATTTATTCCAAGGTCTCATTTTTCCGCGCAAAAATCACACAGCTGACAAAGACCCCAAACAGATATATTCATAAAAAGCGAATAGTATTATTTATGTTAGTCTATATCGACGGTAAATTCGTACCGGAAGAAGAAGCAACCGTATCAATCTTTGACCACGGTTTCCTCTACGGCGACGGCGTGTTTGAAGGAATCCGCGCTTACAACGGCAGAGTTTTCAGACTTCAGGAACACATCGACCGCTTATTCGATTCCGCAAAAGCTATTGACTTAAACCCCGGAATCACCAAAGACGAGATGGCAGAAATCATCAAAGAGACACTGCGTAAAAACGACCTCAAGTTCGCTTACATCCGCCCGATTATTTCCCGTGGAAAAGGAACTATGGGATTAGACCCGACCAAGTGTAAGAAACCGACTATCGTCGTAGCAGCAGCACCGACTGATGCTATGTACGGCGACCTCTATGATGCAGGAATTACCGCGGTTACGGTCTGTGTCAGAAGAAATACCCCGGATACTGTTCCGCCGAATGTTAAGTCCTTAAACTACTTAAACAACATCTTAGGTAAGATTGAAGCAAACTACAAAGGCGGAGACGAAGCAATCTTCTTAGACCGCACCGGAAAACTTGCAGAAGGTTTAGGAGACAACATTTATCTCGTGAAAAACGGCGTTATCTAC
>DALTWR010000006.1 GCA_029986975.1 Methanocorpusculum sp. | reverse complement strand
CATTCTTTTCAGTAAATCCGGATATTCCGGTCAGTTTGCTTACCGCATCTTCCGGAGACTTGGTGACAAGCTCTTCAATTTCAGCAAGCTCTGCATCGGCTGCTGCAGAAAAGCGCAGCCTCCATTTGTTATTCTCTCCTGCTGAAAACATGGACTCCGCAGATATTCCGGTGCCTGACACATAATTTACCACCTCGCGCCGCTCGCTTGTCCCCCAGTTTCTCACTGAAAGAAGCGGGATATGAATATGGTAACCTCTGCCGCCTGAAAAATTAATCTTCAAATCTTTTCTCGTAAACCCGAGTTCTCCGGTGAGCATATCTATAAGCTTAAACAGTTCCTCTTTGACGCGGGAAAGCATGACATCGTATGCAGCATGCAGAATATGGTCTGCATCGAGGTCAAAAATTAAATCCGCGCCGAGCCATTCTTTATCAGCCATCTGCGGAGCTGACGGATGTGCATAATAGGCGGATGAATAATAGACATGTGCGGGCGTCATCGATTTAAGATAGGTCTGGAGGTCTTCTTCAGTAGTGAACGTGAGATGTCTGCGCATAGATGGCTTTGGTGTTTCGCTGAAGAAAAGAAAACCCCATTCACGCTGCGGCATCGAGGTCGGCGTGTAAACCGCGCCGGCACCTTTTAAATCGCCGTTGTAATATGAGGCAAACCGCTTTTTCAGAAACTCTATTGTCGCCGGCTTCATGAATTACAGCTCCTTTACCATGTACGGACCTTTTCGTTCGTAGCCCTGCTTCTTATAGTACGGGCGAACGCCAATACCAGCCATAATGGCAACTCTCTTATACCCTGCATCAGCTGCTGTCGTTTCCGCACGTGAAAGCAGATTTTTACCATACGACCGATGCTGCCGTTCAGAACCGGTTGCAGCTTCACCTAACGGCACCATGCTGCCATAGACATGCAGTTCACGCACGAGTGCAGCATCTTCAAGTTCAGACCGGAACACAGTCCCCGGAAACCGCAGACGGACAAAACCTATGAGTGCATCACCTGCGACGGCTGATAAGAAATGTTCTTTTCCGCCGCAGCAGTCATAGGTAAGTGTCTTATCTTCGACTGACGCATTCGAGGGGTGCCGCCCGATTTCGCGGCAGCGGATACAGTGACACGTTTTTCCTTGAGCTTTGAGGCGTTCCTGCGCCATCTGTCTGATATGGCCGTGACGGGAACCGGATACGATGAGTTTTGCCGGAATATCACGCTGAATCCGCTGAAGACGGACATACTCAGGAAGGCAGGATTTTGCATAGGCAAGCAGATCAACTAATTCATCTTCATCGTAAGTTGTATATGCACCGCTCTTCCACAGTTCTTCAAGTTCTGCACCCGGGGTTACCAGTGTCGGGTAAATCTTTAAGAAATCCGGACAGAACCGCTCATCAGTAAAGAGGGTGTCAAACATTTTTTTGTCACGCTCAATGCTGCTGCCGTAGAGATTCGGCATGACATGGAAACCTACTTTGATGCCTGCATCGCGCAGAAGAGTGTTGGCAAGAACGCTGTCTTCTATGGTGTGACCGCGTTTGTTTAAGGTCAGAAGTTCCTCATCGGTATGCTGGAACCCTAACTCCACTTTGGTAACTCCGAGTTCAAGCATCCGGTTGATGTGCTCTTCGCGGCACCAGTCAGGGCGGGTTTCAAAGGTTGCTGCGATACAGCGTACCTGGGATGTTTCATTTTCCGTCATGAGTTCGTCAACGGTTTTTGCTTTTGACGGCGTTCCGTAAAACTCATTCATGCCGCGCAGACATTCGGAGATAAACCATGTCTGATACGCAGGTTCGCGTGCCGTCATGGTGCCGCCCATGACAATCAGTTCGGCTTTATCCACGTGATGTCCAAGGAGTTTAAACTGACCAAGACGGGCAATCACCTGTTTGTAAGGGTCATAATCGTTCTGCCGTGCGCGCAGGGCTGCAGGTTCTTCTCCGGTATAGCTCTGCGGCGAATGAAACACATGTTCCGGACCTCCGGGACAGGGAAGGCATTTTCCATGCGGACAGGGCGAAGGAGAAGTCATGACCGCAACCGGCGCAACGCCTGATAGTGTGCGTGTCGGTTTTACCAGCAGACGTTCACGAAGGTATTCATACTGGTCAGGACAGCGTTCTTCTGCGACTTTCAGTATCGCGGAATTTTTCGGCATGGCATCCAGCGCATATTTTCTGCAGACGGTAAGTTTACAGTCCTGAACAGAACGCTTAGGATTCTGCAGAATGATGTCGATTATTTCTGCGCATGCCTGTATATCTATGCTGCCCCCTTCGTCCATTATACTATACTATTTGGTTTGTCTGCAGATATAATCTGCTGGTGCGGGAGGCGATTGTAAAAATCAGCGAGGGCAAAATAAAGAGTACCTGATACTAATAGAAGGAAAGAAAAAATGAATTTTTAGTGTCTTCTTGCTGCGAAGAAGACTGCTGCAGCCCCAAGTCCTGCAAGGATTCCAAGGAGCGGTGCCGGGCTTGATGGAGACGGAGATGCCGGGATAAGGGTTACCGGTAAGGAAACAGACTGACCTGCAGATACAGTAATGGTGTTAACTGAGTCAAGGTATCCCAGAGAGGAAATTTTTACTGAGTGGGAACCTTCCTGAAGGTTAGAGACTGTTGCCGGAGTAATACCGTAGTACACATTATCAACATAGACTGATGCGCCTGAGGGAGACGAAGTTACCGTAAGTGATGCGGTGGTCGGTACAGACGGACTCAGGGTAGCAGTAACGGTAACAGTAGATTTTTCCTGCGGTCTAAAGGAGGTTGAGTACGTGTTGTATCCCGGAAGACGCAGTTCAAGGGAGTGGTACACATTAGTGCTGTACGGACCTGCAGAGAGGTAGCTGGTTGAACTGGGTGTGGAATACGGTGTGTTTCCTACGAATGCACCATCAACATATACTGATGCTCCTCCCGGGAAGGAGGCAATACTTACGTATCCGGAGGTGTCCTTTTCGACAAGAGTTGCAGAAATAATGGAGGTCTGACCTTCATTAATATACACACTGATAGAGTAGTCAGAGTATCCTGACTTTCTGAAGACAACATTATGTTTTCCGCTGTCTAAGGCGATAGTAATCGGAGTCTGTCCCTGATATGAGCCGTCAACATAGAGATCTGCATACTTCGGGTTTGAGGATGCAGATAAGTATCCGGTGGTAACTACCTTTGAAAGGGTTGCATACACACTTGTAGTTGCACCGGTAGTGACAGAGACGGTCTGAGACCAGCCGGAGTAACCGTCTTTAGCTACGGAAACGGTGTGGCGTCCTGCCGGAACTGAGACAGTTGTCGGGGTTGTTCCATAGTACACACCGTCGATTCTGACAGTTGATTTGGATGGGTCTGATGAAACAGAGATGTATCCATCTGTCTGAACCGGCACGAGGGTAACAAATCTGTTTATCGTAGATGTTCCGGAGAACTCGCTTGGTGAAATGTAAATTGATGTATCAGGCATGTACCCGGATTTCTCTACTTTAATAGTAGATCCGGTTCCCCAATCCGCTGTTCCGGAGTGGAAAGTAAAGGTTGCAGGTGTACGCTGAGATTCTCCTGTTGAAAGATACGTTGCTGTTGCTCCTGACGGATTAGAATCAACGTGAATGGTAAGCGTATCTCCACCGACCATACCTGCAGCTGCAGCGGCTCCGGCAAATAAACCGAAGACAACTGCTGCAACAGCCAGAGTGATAATTAATACTTTTTTCATACGAACTCACTCACTCCTGTAATGATAATCCGAAGGAAACCGGTACAAAGAAGAATCCTGCCGGATTTGTTTCATCTGCAGATCTTGCAAGAGATGCATAGAACGTGTATGCTCCGGGAGTCTCAGCAGTAACCTGCCAGACGTACTTGCCGGGAGCGCCGACTAAGTCAGTGTTTGCCGGAACGAAGGTTTCATCTACAATAGTGAGTCCTTCATCAGCTTCAACGAACCACTGGTATCCGGTAGATGCCGGGTTTCCTGCAACAGTAATCTCAACAAGGTCGCCTGCATCCGGCAGATAGTCGCCTGCAAAGACGAATTTGCCTTTTGCATGCTGGTCGCCTTTCTTTACATAGAGAACATCCTGATAGACATAAATGCCTGCTTCATCGCCTGCACGTTTGTAGGTAAGCTCAATCACATACGTACCTTCCTTCTCTGCAGAGAAGACAAAGGTCTGGGAACCAGAAGCTCCGACAAGTTCTGTTTCAGGTGCTTCAAAGCTTTCCTCGCATTTCAGGTTGGCAGCAGGGGCTGCAACCCAGGAATAACCGGTAGACGGGTTTGACGGCAGAGTCACAGTGAATGTGTCACCGATGTTGTAGTACAGTGCTCCTTCTTTTTCGATGGAAATAGAAAGAACCGGGGTTTTCTCAGTTTCTTCCACGCAGCCGGCAGCAAAGATGCAGCCGAAAAGGACTGCAGCTGCGACAAGCAGAAGAGCTGTCTTTTTCACAGGTTTCATATAGTAGATAATAGGTTAATTCAGAATAAAAACCTTCTGATGGCGGTCTGCCGCATCCCGTCCCTCAATTAAAATAATAGAATCCGTCTCAATCGAAACCGCCGTTTGTACCATAGCATATTAACCCATGAAGACCAACATATAGACATAGTATAATCCCCTGGAGGATACAGTGATACTGCATACAAAAAATACCCCGTTAAACTATACCGAAGAAGATAAACGTACACTCTATCAGGCACTTCTTTACGGACACCGGAGAGCAGGAAGCTATGCGACAGCTCTTGCCTACTTCGGAAGGCACATGACCTGGAAACGATTCCTTGAAGAAATAGATGAAGCGGCTGCAGCTCTTCTTTCGCGCGGGATCGTTAAAGGAGATGCAATAACTATCTACACGCCAAATATTCCTCAGGGTGTTATTGCTCTCTACGCTGCAAACAGAATCGGCGCCATCGCCAACATGGTTCACCCGTTATCAACGGCAGAAGAAGTGCTCTATGCAATCGATTTATCTGAGAGTAAACTGGTGCTTACCGTTGAGTTGAATGAAGAGTTTGTATCAGGACGCAATATTGATGTTGTCCGCTGTACAACCGGCAGATACTTCCCGAACAGCCCCAAAGGACTGATTTTAAAAGGCGGATATGCATTTGCCCTGAGAAAATATAAGCCGGCGCATGATGTTAAAAGCATTACCTCATGGGATAGTTTCTTAGCTGAAGGGAGAAATAAACTGCGTTCCGGATTTGTTCTTCCGGCAGATGAGGGAAAAGCAAACGATACCGCAGTAATCATGTACACCGGCGGAACAACGGGAACATCCAAAGGTGTGATGCTTTCTAACTATGCCATAAATACCATCTCAATCCAGCTGCTTCTTGATGTAGGGAAAGGAAAGACTGATGTTGGAGACGGTTTTTTGGCAATTCTTCCGATATTCCATGCCTTTGGTCTCGCAGTAACTGTTCACGCGCCGCTGATGTCAGGAATGAAGATGGTTCTTGTACCAAGATTTGATCCGAAGGGGTGCTTTAAGCAGATTAAAAAAGAGCATGTTCTTTTTATTTCCGGCGTTCCGGCTCTCTTTGAGAGGATGTACCCGTACTTTGAGTCGTACAATCTTTCAGATGTTAAACTGATGGTCTCAGGCGGAGACCGTGTGCCGGAACTTCTTACCAAGAAGTACAACAGTCTTCTTATCCGCGACGGTGCAGACTGTCGTTTCCGCGCAGGATATGGGCTTACAGAAGCTACAGGTACTTGTACCTTGTCACCGGAAAACTCTGAAAATCTTCCCAGCGGATGTATCGGAAGACCGTTTACCGGTTCGAAAATATGTATTGTAAAGCCGGGGACTACTGAAGAAGTCCCGGACGGTGAAGAAGGAGAACTCTGTTTCCTTGGCGCTACAATTATGAACGGTTACCTCAAAAATGAAGAGGCAACAAATCAGGTGTTAATTAAGCATCCGGATGGAAACGTATGGCTGCACACCGGCGATATTGCGGCTGTGGAAGCAGACGGCAATATCTCTTTCCGTTCCAGAGTAAAACGGATGATTAAGGTAAACGGATACAATGTCTATCCGACTATGATTGAAGAAGTCTTCCAGCAGCATCCGGCAGTAAAACAGGTGTGTGCTGTTGCAACTCCGTATAAAAATGACCGGAAGGTCATGCTCTTTGTTGTAATTAACGAAGGATATAATCCGGACACTATCGGCAAAGAGCTGATTTCTTTTGCGAAGGACAAACTGAACCGCTGGAGTCTTCCGGTCAGAGTTGCTGTTATCGATGAAATGCCGATGACAAAACTTGCGAAGGTTGATTACCGTCTCCTTGAACAGCAGGAAGCAGAGCGTGCAAAAGAACAAAAAGCTGTATCTGAAGAGACAAAAGAGACATAAATCAATATTCCTATTAAAACCACTCAATCATTTTTTAAACAATAGTCAATTTTAAACCAACCAGACATTAAGAATCGGATAAAGCAGCTCCATGAGAACAGTAATACCGCCTCCTTTATGTTTTTACAAGTTCAAACAATATATATTATGGTACGCGTAAAAGCATCACACATCCTTGTTAAAACCGAATCCGAAGCAAAACAAATCATGCAGAAACTCTCCGCCGGAGACGACTTTGCAAAACTTGCCAAAATGTACTCACAGTGCCCGTCAGGAAATAACGGCGGAGACTTAGGCTACTTTGGAAAAGGACAAATGGTAAAGCCGTTTGAAACAGCAGCCTTCAAAGCAAAGCCGGGCGAAGTAGTAGGTCCTGTTAAAACCCAGTTCGGCTGGCATGTCATCAAAGTAACTGACGTCAAAAACTAACTCCCGCACATAAACATACATCTGCATCATCATGAACGAACGAACATTTGCCCGTCTTGTAAGCGACTTAGAGTCGCCTGACTTCTCCAAAGTCCAGACTGCGGCAAACACCATCACATCACTTCGTGATGAAAATGCGTATCCGCTCATCATGAATGCACTGAAAAACGAATCTTCTGCAGTGCAGCGGGTAATGCTTTGGGCACTTCAAAACTACAAAGATGCAGATTATACAAACTATCTTTCCTTCCTGACATCAGAAGACTCAGATGTCCGTGAAGCAGCACAGGTTCTCTTCATGGATGGAGGCAACTCTGCTGAAAAAGCACTTGAGTCCGCAGTACATTCTGCAGATACCAAACTGCAGTATGCAGCAGTTGAAACACTGGGAAATCTGCGAACACCTGCTGCAGAAAATATGCTCATCGAAGCTCTCTTAGCAGAAGATGAAGCTGTTCGCTCCCTCGCAGCATCAGCACTGTCAGCATATTCCTCGGATGCAGTAACTGCTGCATTGATTACTTCCCTTGAATGCAGCACCACAGCACTATCAGCTCTTTTCAGTCTTCGCGGCAGAACACTATCATCAGAAGAACTGAAAGCTGTACATCCATTTGTATCGGACGCAGATTCAGCAGTTCGTGCTGCTGCAGTCTATGTGTTAGATGCAGCTGCACCTGACTCTGCAGCAGATGATGAGGACGCAAAAGTCAGGCGGGCAGCTGCTGAAACTACCGCCTCTGCAGACGTCCTGAAAAAACTGATACATGACAAAGAAGCATTTGTACGCTCTGCTGCGGTTGAGTCTGCTGCAAAACAAAAACTTGTTTTAACTGACTGTTTTATATCTCTTCTCTCTGACGAGCATCCGGGTGTCCGAAGAGCTGCAGCATCCGCTCTCGGAAATCTGGGAAACACTGCCGCAGAAAAAGTAATTACAGCACTAAAAGACGCCCTTCATGACAAAAAACCGGGAGTTCGTGCCGCAGCGGCAAATGCCCTTGCAGAGATTGCAACGCCGAAAGCCAGAACCGTGCTTGAAGCGGTACTCGATGAGAAAAATCCGTTCCTCTCAGGAATAATGAAAAACGCTCTGGAAAAGCTGAATAAAAAGCTTGAAGCAGACCTGAAGCAAACACGGAATTAATATCATAATGAGAACAAATGTAATAAAGAAAGATACCCATGACTGAAATTGACCGAACAAAAGTGTGTGTTTTAATTCCTGCTTTGAATGAAAAACGTACTATAGGAGATGTTATTAAAGGCATCCAAAGTCAGGGGTATCACAACATACTTGTTGTCGACGGACACTCAACAGACGGAACAACAGAAATAGCAGAATCTCTTGGTGCAAAAGTCTATGTCCAGAGAGCAAAAGGAAAAGGTGCTGCAATGCAGGAAGCATTTGCGCTGATTAAAGAGCCGTATATCCTCATGCTCGATGCAGACGGCACCAACCCTCCGGAATTTGCAGACGCAATGGTTGAACCGCTCACATCAGGCCGTGCAGACCATGTCATCGGAAACCGGCTGGAATCATATGAAAAAGGCGCCCTTACCAAACTGAATCATTTCGGAAACATAGTGATGAATCGTCTGTTTAAGTGGGCGCACGGTGTCTTTATGACAGATATTCTCTCCGGATACCGGGCATTTACCAAAGAGTCTGTTGAAAAGATGCATCTCACCGAATCAGGGTTCGGCATCGAAACAGAAATATCATCAGAAGTTGTTCACCATAATCTGCGTTTTGAAGTTGTTCCGACCTATTACAAAAAACGAACCGGCGCCCCGACCAAATTAAAACCCCTATCCGACGGCTGGAAAATTCTTGTTGCCATCAATAAATACGGGAAGATGAACAACCCGCTCTTCTACTTTATCTTCGCAGGAGCGGCACTGGTAATCGCCGGAGTTATTACCGGCATTATTGTACTTGTTGAATGGATACACGGCATAGAACATATTCCATTAACAATCCTGACAGTACTTCTGATTGTGGTTGGAATTCTGGCATTTATGCTCGGACTTTTAAGTGATATGGTTGTGGCATATCACCGGGAAGAGATAATAGCCATCGAAAAACTCTCGAAAAAAATTGACGAGCTGAAAAAAGAATAAACCGGCGATGAACACAAAAAGAGAGGAAGAGGGTTTAGTATGTATCTGCGGCTTTTAGAAACTCTTCCTGCTTTGATACCTTATGGAAGAGTTTAAAGAGCAGTTTTTCTTTGAATCCATAGCCGAGATTTCCTCCCGATGCGTTGGGGTGCCCTCCGCCGTGGAACTCACGTGCGATGAGATGGCTGATATCAGGTTTTGACCGAAGGGAGAATTTTCCATTATCAAAGACCAGAAGTTCAATATCAGTCTGAAGAACTTTACGCGCTTCCGCTGCGGTTTCGCTCGGATACCCGTATGAAGGCATAATTGCTGTGCGGTATTTTCCGTCATAAATTTTTGCACGGCGGATGGATTTTTTCATGCAGGCATTTTTTTCACGCTCGATTTTCTCATAGATTTTTTCAATCTCTTCATCGACTATGATGCCGCGGACAAATTTGTCACGGACAAGTTTGAGATTGATGCCGCCTGAGGTTACGATGCCAAGAATCCCTGAACGTTTGTCTTCGTGTTTCCATAAATCATAATCACAGACTACACGGGCAATATCTAAAGCAAACGGTGCATCAGGCTTGAGTTCTGCAGCAAGAACACCTGTTGCACAGCGGGAGGTATCAACTGTAAGACTTGCGGCATACTGTCTGATAGTGGATTCTTCTTCGGATGTCCAGCGGTGATGGTCAAACCACCGGATTTTCCATCCGGCTGCGTTTACTTTGCGTACTTTGTCTTCGATATCTTTCTGATAGCCAAGGTCGCTTATGATGAGTGTTTTATCTTTTCCGTTGTATGAGGCAATCTGTCCTAAAAACCAGTCAAACTTACCGACTGATGAAAAGAATGTCAGAATGTCATCTCCGTATTTCATCCGCACAACCGCATCAGAGCCTGCCGCATCAAGGTCATTGTGTGTCAGATGAACTATGGTTCCGGTATATTCACGCAGTCTGTCCTGCAGCGTTGTTTTGGTCTTTTTTTTGCGGGAGCTTAGTAACATTGTTGTATTTAGTTTGCTGTATTGAGAGATAAGATATTTGAATGATGGAGTATTTCTAAGAACTGAAGGCACATCATTTCGATTTGTTTAAATAGATATAATGACAACATTATTACGCACTTTAGCCCTTATAGCTCAGTAGGGAGAGCGACAGACTGAAGATCTGTATGTCGCCGGTTCAATTCCGGCTGAGGGCATCAGATTATTTTGTTCTTTTTCAGTATTAATTTGATTGTTTTCTGCATTTTTCGTACAAATTAATAGTAAGTCCATAGGGTTTGCTTCAATTCCGTCTGCGTTGGATGTGGTTATTCCTAATCTAAGCCGATTTAAAGCGTTTTCGACAAATCGGGACAAATTAAAGCCGTTTTTCTGCCAAAATGAATAAGAGTCAGAAGATACATTGATGTGTATGTGTTTCTTGAATCTCTTAGGATTTTGGTTATTTTTAAATTCTGACATTTTTTCTTACCTGTTTTCCAATGTGCGCACATGTGAACACATATGGACACACACCTGTTCGTTATATGAGGAGATAATACCGTTGAATATGGGATTAAATGCTAAAAGAGGGATGAATAGAGGGTTTTTGGGGAGTGAGAACGGTAGATGATGTGAGTGTGTCGCTCTGCGGTTCAATATCGGATAGAAATTGCCCTACGTTGTTCTGGGGATGATTCTGTATAAGGGGAGGATTCTGAATATAACCGACAAAAAAAACACACAGCCTTGTGACTATGAAGAGCAGGCACGTGACTTCCTGCAGTCTCTTGAAACTGAAACAGACGGTCGCATTCTACTTAACAAAATAAAAATATTTTCAAGTTTGTTAAGTAGGCAGTCTTCCCGGGATTTATTTGTTTGATGAAATCATTGACAGACTGAAAGAACATGATGATGAAATGAAAACCCCCTTCTATTGATACCTCACTGGTATTTCCGTAATGAGAGCAGAACCGTAATGAACCGGAAAACAAATGATACCTGACATGGAAAAAGAACTGTATAATTCGTTTCAAAAACTATATCTAATTAGTAACCAAATAGGTAAGATAAAACAATGACACGGGAACAATATTTCAGCTCAATTCAGAAGCGAATTGGAAAAATACCGGAGGGAACCGTCTTTACGGCATCGGATTTTACCGACCTTGCCCCCAACAGTGTAATCAAAATGGCTCTCTCACGGCTCGCGCAGGAAAAGAAAATACGGCGGATAATGCGCGGTGTCTATGACAAACCGGAGTACAGTGAATTTCTGAAAGAATATGCCGCGCCGCAAATAGAGAAAGTTGCAGAAGCCATCGGAAAAAATAACGGGTGGACAATAACACCCTATGGAGATGCAGCAGCAAATCTGCTCGGGCTAACTCCACAGGTTCCTGCAAGATGGATATTCGCATCGGACGGACCGTACAAAGAATATCGGTGCGGGAATACAACTATCAGTTTCAAACATGTTGCGAATAAAGATATTACCGGTCTCTCATTCAAGTCAGCTCTTCTCATTCAGGCATTAAAATCCCTGGGAAAGAACAACATGGATGAATGTACAATCAGTCAGTTGTCATCTGCTCTGACCCGGAAAGAAAAACAAACCATTCTGAAGGAAACACAGGGGGCAACCGCCTGGGTATCTGACACAATCCGGAAAATCTGCGCCTGAGATGCCATAAAACGAGGATACGTATGAAAGAAACAGCTCTTCTCCCGGAAAAAGACAGAGATTTCCTCTTCAAAAACACCGCAGCACGCCGGTCACTCACCCCTGCCATTATCGAAAAAGACTTCTGGGTGTGCTGGACACTGGACTATTTGTTTCAGCAGTCAAAATGGAAAAACAGCCTGATATTCAAAGGAGGAACAAGTTTATCGAAAGCATACAACCTGATACAGCGTTTTTCAGAAGATATAGATCCCATTCTGGACTGGAGAGAACTCGGGTATAGTGCTGAAGAACCATGGGAACAGCGGTCTAATAAAAAACAACAGGAATTTAATCGTCAGGCAAACGAACGATCAGCCGCGTATCTCAGAGATGAAATTGTTCCCACCCTGCAGGAAGATTTTACAGGACTCCTGGGGGTTAGTGCTGATATTCATATTGCATCAGATGATGAACTTACCATCATATTCGGCTATCCTCATCTTTATTCCAAAAATGGAACAGTACAGGAAATCAGACTTGAAATCGGTCCGTTAGCAGCAGCAACCCCGGCAGCAAACCAGACAATAACTCCTTATGCCGCAGAAACCTATCCGCATGTATTTCATCAGCCGTCAACAGAAGTCATAACAGTTCTTCCGGAACGGACATTCTGGGAAAAAATTCTCATCCTCCACAGCGAAGCACATCGCCCAATGACATCTCCGATGCCTCCAAGGTATTCACGTCACTATTATGATGTGGTAATGATGACTAATTCACCCGTCAAAAATACAGCGTTTGCAGATAAAGAATTGCTCAGAAAGGTGACGGAGTTTAAGAAAAAATTCTACCCGCTAAACCGTGCAAAGTATGATGATGTTCTTTCAGGAAATATCCGGCTGCTTCCGTCCGATAGCCACATGAAAGAGTTAAAAAATGACTATGCAAAGATGCAGCAGATGATTTTTGAAGAGAACTATTCATTCGATGAAATCATTGACAGACTGAAAGAACT
>DALTWR010000005.1 GCA_029986975.1 Methanocorpusculum sp. | reverse complement strand
CGGAGGCAGGTACCTGAACTTTGTTGCCATTACCTTTAGACGGGAGTGAGGTTTTTCCCCTTTACTCTCTTTATTTTTTCAGTTCGATTTTGTATGGAGAGGGCTTTATTTTAGCCGGCTGATAGTCTTCTTTTTACCTTTGTACATCCAAAGTATAAGTACTATTTACAAATCCTATACTCAAGGAGTACGTAGATGACACAACTGAAAATTACCGATACGACCCTCAGAGATGCGCACCAGTCACTCGCTGCAACGAGAATGCGCACTGAGGACATGCTCTCTCTGGCAAAAGAGATGGACAAAGCAGGCTTCTGGTCTGTAGAAGCATGGGGAGGAGCAACCTTTGACTCCTGTATCCGCTATCTTAATGAAGACCCATGGGAACGCCTGCGGACCTTAAAGCAGGTCTTTGTAAAGACTCCAATCCAGATGCTTCTGCGCGGTCAAAATCTTGTCGGATACCGTCACTATCCGGATGATGTAGTGGATGCTTTCGTAAAAGCAGCTGCAGAAAACGGCGTTTCCGTATTTAGAATCTTTGATGCATTAAACGATATCCGCAATATGGAGCGTTCAATGAAAGCCGTACTTGACAACGGCTGCCATCTTCAGGGCACAATATCTTATACCACAAGCCCGGTTCACAGCATTGCAGGATTTGCCGATTTCGCAGAGGAACTCTACAGCAGAGGATGCAATTCCATCTGCATCAAAGATATGGCAGGTCTTATCATGCCTGAAGCTGCCCGTGAGTTAATCACCGCCATCAAAGGGCGTGTTGACATTCCGGTAGGACTGCACACCCACTCCACATCAGGCATTGCTCCGATGAGTTATCAGGCGGCAATCGAGGCGGGAGTTGACATTCTTGATACGGCACTTTCTCCGTTTGCAGGCGGAACAAGCCAGCCGGCAACAGAATCCATCGTAGCATCCCTTGCGGGAACCGCCCGTGATACAAAAATATCTCTTAGTACTCTGCGCAATGCGAAAAATGAGGCGGCAAAGGTTCGCGCAAAGTACGATGTCATCATCAATCCGATTTCAGTCAGAATCGATTCGGACGTACTTGTCTATCAGCTCCCCGGCGGCATGATTTCAAACCTTGTCTCCCAGTTAAAGGAGCAGAATGCATTAGACCGCTTTGATGCAGTACTTGCAGAGCTGCCGAAGGTTCGTGCAGATTTAGGTTATCCGCCGCTTGTGACTCCGACCTCGCAGATTGTTGGAACTCAGTCTGTCTTAAATGTCTTAACCGGAAACAGATACGGCACGGTGACCAATGAAGTCCGTGACTACTTAAAAGGACTTTACGGCAAAAGTCCGAAAGAGATGGATGAGGCATTTGTCAAATCCATTATCGGCGAGGAAAAACGCATCACCTGCCGTCCGGCAGATACCTTAGAGCCGGTCTATGAGAAGATGAAGGCAGATGCAAAAGCACAGGGTCTTATCAAAAAGGAAGAGGATGTCTTAACCTACATCCTTTATCCGGCAATCGCACCTGCTTTCCTCAAAGGAGAAGCAAAAGCCGAAGTTCTCCCTGCTGCAAAGCCTGCAGCAGCAGAGCCTGAAATTGAGTATGACATTCCGCGCTCAATGGAGGTCGAAGTTGACGGTGAAGTCTATGCAGTCCGCATCCTTTCAGTCGAAGGAGAGGCTGTGGTAAGCGCTGACGAGGAAAAACCGCTTCGCCCGAGAGGAGATGTGCCCGGAGGTGTTAAGAGCAGCATTCAGGGAATGGTTCTTGACATCAAAGTACATGCAGGACAGAAAGTTTCTGCCGGAGATACGCTTCTGGTAATTGAGGCTATGAAGATGGAAAATCCGATTGTAAGTCCTGTTGACGGAACGGTTACCGAGATTTTCGTTGAGAACGGCGCAGTGGTTGCAAATGGCGACGTTCTCGTGGTGGTGAAATGAAAAAGGATCGCTGTTTCGACAAAATCCTGATTGCCAACCGCGGTGAAATTGCAATCCGTGTTATGCGTGCATGCCGTGAGATGGGTATCGAAACGGTTGCCGTTTATTCTGAAGCGGATGAAAGTGCGCTTCACGTAAAGTATGCCGATGAAGCATTTCCGATAGGCCCTGCTCATCCGACGAAAAGCTATCTCAACATGGAAAGAATCCTTGAGGTTGCTGAAATGGCGGGCGCAGATGCAATTCATCCCGGGTATGGATTCCTTGCTGAGCGTGCGGAGTTTTCCGATGCGGTGAAGAAAGCCGGTCTTACGTTTATCGGTCCTTCGGGAGATACTATGCGGATGATGGGTTCAAAGCTTGAATCCAAGCAGGCAATGCACGATGCAGGTGTTCCTGTTCTTCCGTGGACTCAGTCAACAGACCATGATGAAGTAAAAGCATTTGCAGAATCCATTGGGTATCCGGTTATTGTAAAGGCATCTGCCGGAGGCGGCGGTATTGGTATGACCGTTGTAAACAATGAGGCAGAACTCGATGAAGCTATTGCAAAGTCGAGCAGAACTGCAGCCGCTGCTTTTGGCGACTCCACTGTCTTTATCGAAAAGTATCTTGCAAAGCCGCGCCACATCGAAGTACAGGTCTTTGCAGATTCTCAGGGTGATGTTATCCACATGTTCGAGCGTGACTGCTCGATTCAGCGCAGACATCAGAAGCTTATCGAGGAAGCGCCATGCCCCATTATGACGCCTGAATTGCGTGAACGCATGACGCAGTCTGCTATTACGGTTGCAAAGACCTGCGGATATGAAAATGCAGGTACTGTCGAGTTCCTCTATGACAACGGCAACTACTACTTCATGGAGATGAACACGCGTCTGCAGGTTGAACACACGGTAACTGAGTTAATCACCGGTATGGATATGGTGAGAATGCAGATTTCGGTTGCTGCAGGCGAACCGCTTCCCTGCGGACAGGAGGGAATTACCTGCAGAGGTCATGCTATTGAGTGCCGTATCAATGCTGAAGATCCGATGAACAATTTCCAGTCGGATGCAGGAAAGATTACTCATTACCGCTCTCCGGGAGGTCCCGGAATCCGTATCGACAGCAGTATTCACAACGGATACTCCATTCCGCCGCAGTATGATTCCATGATTGCAAAACTCTGTGCGTCTGCGATGACTCGTGATGATACGATTGCCAGAATGCGTCGCGCGCTTATGGAGTATGTGATTATTGGAGTTAAGACAACACTGCCGCTTCATTATGCGGTTATGAACAATCCCGAGTTCATTGCAGGACACACACATACGCATTTCTTATCAGAACCGACGGTTCAGAAGTCTCTTCCGGCATATATGCGGGAAAGCGAGACGCGTATGCAGCAGCTTGCACTCTCTCTTAAGTCGGGAAAGGACAAAACCATCGCTGTAACGGCTGCCGTCTCTGCTTACATGAGTGCCCTTGCGGCTAAGAAGGCAGCGGAAAAACGCTGAGTTTTTCCGCAACGTATATATTTTCAAACATCATTCTTATTATGCAATTCTTAAGACAACTGTCTTGGATGTGTCTGCTGCGCTGGCCTAGCTGGTTAGGGCGCGGGACTCATAATCCCGAGATCGGGGGTTCGGATCCCTCGCGCAGCACTATTTTGTGTTTTTATTTTCTGTGTTGATTTCTTATTCGGTTTTATCTCCTGATAGAGAAAGTATGTTATCTGTAGAGACCCTAAACATAAAGCAATAGCTGGTGATTGTTACATGGGTTATGAAAACGGATGTATTCTCTGCGGCGATGACATAATCTATCTTGACTCCGCAAAAAAGATGACATGCGCCGTCTGCGGAAAAGAGTTTGAAAGCAATGCAGTCTGCAAAAACGGACATTATGTATGTGACGTATGCCACGCAGAAGCCGCTTATGCAGTGATTAAGTACGTGTGTCTTAAGAGCAAATCGAAAAATCCTGTCGAGATTATGGATGCGATTATCAAATCTCCTGCAGTACATGTGCATGGTCCTGAGTATCATGTAATCGTTTCATCAGTTCTTCTAACTGCATATCATAACGCCGGAGGAGACCTTGACCTTGAACCAGCTCTCGATGCCGCAAAAATGCGTGGGGCAAAAGTAATCGGCGGTTTCTGCGGGTTAGCAGGCGCGTGCGGTGCAGGTATTTCTTCCGGCATCTTTCTCTCAGTCGCGTTAAAGACAACGCCGCTTTCTGAGATAAACTGGGGACTTGGCATGCAGCTTACCGCAGCCTGTCTTGGTGAGATTGGAAAATGCGGTGGTCCTCGCTGCTGCAAACGCGATTCTTTCACCTCAATAAAAACAACTGTAGAGTTCGTAAAAAAGGAGTTGGGTGTTGGTATGGAACTGCCTGAGAAAATAGTATGCAGATATTCTGCAGACAATCATGAGTGTCTGAAAGATAAGTGTCCGTATTATCCGAAAGAAGAATGATTTGTAATCACCAACACTCCCATCAGGAATCTAACATACGGAAAAAAACAGTTGGTGATGTAAGAGATATTGTGCTGAATTTTCAATGAACAGGAATACAGGCGCGTAAAGCGCCTGTATCCATCTGCCTCCAGCCTGATTGTTTCAGACTGTTATTTCTGAATTCAATTGTTGAATTCAGTTCTTACCGGACTTTGCTGCAGGATTCTGCTGTTCTTTCTTTGCAGCTTCTTTTGCCTGCTTAGCCTCTTTCTTATGACAGGTCATTGAATATCACCTCGATTGATTTTTGTCTTTCCTCGTAGAGAAAAATACGTGCGGGTGAAAGGCTGATTTTACATTTGCGTTTCAACTATATACGCATTCGGAAACGGGTATTTTTCAAGAGTCTGCCTTGTCTTCTTTCTTTTTTCCTTTTGCAGTTGCGGCGAGATACACTCCCGGAATCATCAGTACAAAGGCGATGATTAAGAGAGGGCTTGGGATTTCTAAGAAGATGATGCAGGATACAATTGCTGCAAGGAATGGATTGATTCCGTAAATTGCGCAGGCTTTGGCAGCGCCGAGATGCCGCTCTGAATAGACAAGAAAGAGGATGTTTAATCCGTAAATGACAACACCAAGCGCCATAACCGCCGCTGCTGTTCCAAGGTCAGGGAACTGTTCTCCTAATATGAAAGCGATAAGCAGCGCGCCAAGCCCGGGAAAAATTCCTTTGCAGATAACCACTTCAACCGGACTTTTGTCTGCGATTCGTTTTACGAAGTTGTTTTCAAAACCCCAGAAGACACAGGCAAGGACGACAAGAAGTGAGCCGGGAGAAAATGCGAAACTTTCCATGCCCTGAAATGAGATTATCATGCATCCAAGAGTGATAAGAAGGATGGCAAACCAGAGGCGTTTCGGAACTATTTCTTTGAAGAGAATAAGCGCGATTACGGCTGTTGTTACGGTTTCAAAATTGTTTAAGAGTGATGCGTTTGATGCTGCAGTAAGCGTCAGACCTGCCATCATCGAAATTGCAGCAAGCATCTCCGCCGCTGATAGTCCGATTACCCATGGGATGTCGGATTTTGCAAGATGCTTTTCGCCTTTAATGAGCGGAGTTTTTTGTGCGATCAGTCCTATTATTCCAATCCCGACACCCGCTCCCAGATTTAATAGTGCTGCAGTTGTAACCGGCGGGATGTCAGTTACCACTATTTTGCAGAGCGGTGGACTCAGCGCCGCGATAAATGCAGCTATAATGGCAAAGATGATTGCTGTTTTTGTGATGGAAAGACTGATGCGCATAGAACCTGTCAGGTTTCAGAGTTGATGATGTCGCGGAATGCTTTTCCTGCGGCTTCGAGGTCTGATGTGCGCACCTCATCAACCATTGCTTTGTAGTGTGCGCTCCCGCTTCGTTTTTCGGAAATCCATTCATTAGCAAAATTGCCGGACTGCACTTCTTCGAGAATCTTTTTCATCTCTTCTTTTGTTTCCTCTGAAACAAGCCGTTTTCCGCGGGAGATACCGCCGTATCCTGCGGTCTTTGAAACAGAGTCATGCATGGCTGAAAGCCCTCCGGCATAGATAAGGTCAACGACCAATTTTACCTCATGCGCACACTCAGAGTAGGCAAGTTCGGGCGGATATCCTGCATCAACAAGTGTGGTAAATGCTGCCTGAATCAGTTCAGGAATTCCGCCGCAGATAACCGCCTGTTCTCCGAAGAGGTCGGTTTCGGTTTCATCTTTGAACGATGATGCAAGAATTGCCGAGCGTGATGAGCCTATGCATGCTGCGTAGCCGAGCGCGGTCTTTAATGCGTTTCCTGATGCATCCTGCGCGACTGCGACAAGAGAGGGCACTCCGCCGCCATCGACAAAGAGCTTTCTTACCATTGGACCTACTCCTTTCGGCGCTACCATGACGACATCGACATCTGCAGGCGGTGTTATGAATTTGTAATGGATATTAAAGCCGTGCGCGAAAAGAAGTGTCTGATGTTTTTTAAGATGCGGCGCAATCTCTTTTTCATATATTTCCGATGCGGATTCATCAGGAAGCATGAGGGCTAAGATATCTGCTTTTTTTACGGCGTCTTCTACTGAATAGACGTCAAATCCTGCGGCTTTTGCCTTATCAAAACTTTTTCCTGGTCTGTTTCCGATGATGACATCTGCACCGCTGTCGCGAAGGTTTTCTGCCTGCGCAGAACCTTGTGAGCCGAATCCTATTATTGCGGTTCGTTTTTTCAGAAAGAAATCTGTCTCTTTAGATGATACACTGTAGCGCGGCAACATATTGTATCATAATTATGCATCATAGTATAATATCCCTGCGGATGTTTCGGGGGAGAATAATGCGCTGTCGGTAAAAAATATGGGGTTTTGAGTGTGCTTCGGGGAGTAAATGAACAAAGCGTTATATAGAGGTATGCTAAAACAATACTTACACGTTGGAATCGGTAACAATATTTCCGAAACATACCGACGGAAGAAAGGACACGATATATAATGTCACTACCAGACACCCAATCCAAGGCCCCTGATGTACGCATTAGTTTGACACGCGTTGGAGTGAAGAATGTCAGAAAACTCGTTGAGGTAGCACGCCCGGGAAAAGCACGTCCGGCAATTTTTATCTCTACCTTTGATGTGTTTGTTGATCTGCCGAGTTCTCTTAAAGGAGCAAACCTTTCCAGAAACTTTGAGGTAATCGATGAGGTTCTGCAGCAGGCAGCTGAAGGCGAAGTTAAGGGAATTGAGGAAATCTGCGGTATTGTCGCAAAGAAACTTTTAGACCACCATGAGTACGCTGAAAAGACCGAGGTCTTTATGCGCAGTCAGTACATGATGAACCGTGAGACCCCGGTCTCCAAGACTACCTGTCAGGAGGTCATTCAGGTCTTCGCTCACGCAACCGCGCAGAGAAACGGCGGAAACCATGTGGTAAGAAAGAGCATCGGTGCAGAAGTTACGGGAATTACCGCCTGTCCGTGCGCGCAGAACATCATGAAAGACCATGCCATGCATGTGATGGAAAAGCTCGGTATTGAAGAAGAGAAGATTAACGCTTTCTTTGAAGAAATTCCGATGGCATCCCACAACCAGAGAGGACGCGGTTTCTTATCCGTCGAGACTGACGGCGATGTAATTGTTCCGCTCGACACTGTTGTCAATGTGCTGAAAGAGTCGATGAGTGCAAGAATCTACGAACTCTTAAAGCGCGGCGATGAAAGCTACGTAGTAATGGCAGCGCACAAGAATGCGCGCTTTGTCGAAGACTGTGTCCGTGAGATGGCACGTCAGGTCGTAACTGCTTTCCCGAATTTACCGGGAGACACCCGGGTAACTCTTCACCAGACCAACGAAGAGAGTATTCACCAGCATGACGCATACGCAGAACGCGATGCAACGCTTGCTGAACTCAGAAGCGAACTGAACGCATAATCTCATTTTTCTTTTTTCAGCGATGCTGTTCGGGCTTGGAACGATAATTAACACTGCAGCTATTGTAGTGGGCGGTCTCTTAGGAATTTTCTTCGGACGCTTTATCCGTGAACGTCATCAGGAGACGCTTTCTAAAGCCTGCGGGGTAAGTGTTTTGTTTATTGGAATTGCCGGGGCTCTTGCAGGGATGCTGAAGATTACTGAAAGCGGACTTACTACTGCGAATGTGATGATGGTGGTACTTACCATCGCATTAGGGGCATTGGTCGGTGAGATTCTCAATATCGAAGGATGGTTTGAGCGGTTTGGTTCATGGCTGATGAAAAAAACCGGAAGCTCAAAAGACAAACGCTTTGTTGAGGGGTTTGTTGCTGCTTCCCTTACGGTCTGTGTTGGCGCGATGGCTGTTGTGGGTTCGGTTATGGATGGTATTTCCGGAGACTACTCAATTCTCGCAGTCAAAGCTGTTCTTGACTTCGTTATTGTGATGGTGCTTGCAAGCGTTCTTGGAAAAGGATGTATCTTCTCAGCCATTCCGGTGTTTGTGTTTCAGGGACTGATGACACTTCTTGCGGTTTTCCTCAAACCTTTCCTGACTGATGCTGCAATAGGAAATCTGTCGCTTGTGGGTTCAATTCTTATCTTCTGCGTTGGGGTAAATCTTGTCTGGGGTAAACAGATTCGTGCAGCAAATCTTTTGCCGGCTCTCATTTTCGCAGCAGCTGCAGCATTTATTCCTCTGCCGTTTTTCTGAGTGAGGGGTTGTATTTTCTGTTTGTTTTTGCGAGGGGCGTCTATGTAAGATTTCGCGCTTCATTTTTACAGGTAGAGTTTAGTGTGATTAATTTATTTTTTAGTAACACGCGGGACATCCGGATATGAATTATAATCTCACACATGTCAGACAAGTCTCTTTCAGAAATTCCCTCTCATCGATGCAGTGAGGAATGTTTAATACTATACCATTCCAATAATAAACGTAACGTACTTAGGTACGTGTCATTAATCCAAAAGGACAATGGTAATATTTCCGTATAGCTGTTTGAATACCTAATAATTTAGGATGAGGCGAAAACATTGTCGAAAGTAGTAGAAATTTCCCCGACCACCAGACATGAAGGTCACTCCAAACTCGTTTTAAAAGTCAACGATGAAGGCATTATTGAGCGCGGCGACTGGCTTTCTATCACACCGGTTCGTGGAGTAGAGAAGCTTGCAGTAGGTAAGACCTACGAGCAGGTCCCGAAGATCGCTTCCCGTGTATGCGGTATCTGTCCGATTGCACACACCCTCGCAGCAACTGAGGCTATGGAAGCATCTATGGGTGTTGAGATTCCTGAAGATGCATATCTCCTGCGTTTAATTCTGCAGGCTGCAAACAGACTGCACTCCCACGCACTGCATGACATTCTTGCACTGCCGGATATGTACATTCCGGGAACTGACACCAAGATCAACCCGTTCACTCCTGAGGAGCCGGTCAGATCTGTTGCAAAGCGCATTCAGACCCTCCGTATGATTGGCCAGACCATTGGCGAAATCGTCGGCGGCGAAGCAGTCCACCCGTCCAACCCGAGAGTTGGAGGTATGTACAAGAACATCACCCCGCGTGCAAAAGCAAAGGTCTATGACCTCGCAAAGCAGGCACTCCCGCTCGCACGTGAGCAGATGGAGTTCATGATCTCAGTCTTCAACAACTGGGAGAAGCGCGACTGGGCAGAGATGTGCGGACGTGAAGTTGCAATTCCGAAGGAATTCGGTTACCACCAGCAGGGATACATGGCAGCAGCACCGATGTACGGTTCTTCTTCCCTTGATGAACACCCGCAGTGGGACCCCGCACGCTGGCTTGAAGTCAGACCGTGGGACTGGTACATGGGCGAAGAGGAAATCACCCTCGAAGACCCGGCATACCCGGTTGGAGGAACCACCAAGGCAGGAACCAAAGCATGGCCGCAGATGCAGGCATGCACTGGTGTCCCGCTGTACGACGGACAGCCGGTTGAGGTTGGTCCGCGTGCACGTCAGGCAATCTACAAGAACTACGACCGCAAGGGTGCAATGGGCTTAAACGTTGCTCGTGAAATGGAATACATGGACTGTGTCTACACCATGATCGAAGCAGCTGACGCACTTAACACCAGCGGCGCAACTGTTGCAGACGTTATCCCGCAGGGCGACGGCTCCATTGGATGGGCAGCAAACGAAGCTCCGCGTGGATGCGATGTCCACCTTGCAAAGGTCCGCAACGGCAAAGTCGAATGGTTCTCTATGCTCGTTCCGACCACCTGGAACTTCCCGACCTGCAGCCGTGCACTTACCGGCGCACCGTGGGAGCTTGCAGAAGTTATCGTTCGTGCATACGACCCGTGTGTATCTTGCGCAACCCACATGATTGTGCTTGACGAAGACAACAAGCTTGTTGCACAGAAGCTCCTTGAGTAAACGTATATATGGATGAGCTGTTTCCAGAAATTGTAATAGCCGGTGTCGGTAATGATTTATTCGGCGATGACGGATTCGGACCAGCGGTAATTCACGCTCTTACAGCGGAGCATGAACTTCCAGACAATGTGAAGGCGATGGACGTCGGCCTTGGCGGCCCTCATCTCATTTTTTCCATGCTGGACCCTGCTGTAACTAAGCGTCTGATTATTGTTGATGCGATGGATTTCGGCGGAAAGCCGGGAGATGTCACGAAGATTCCGGCGGATTTACTGCCGGAAGGCCGTAATGAACGTTATATGGATGCCCATTCCGGAAATCTGCTTGACCCTATCGGTCGGCTGAAAGGAAAGATGGATATCACGATTATCGGATGCCAGCCTGCATATATACCCGCTCCGGATACTGAAGATTTTGCTCTTGAGTTAAGTCCGGAGGTTCAAAGAGCTGTTCCCAAAACTGTAAATGTACTTTTACAGGAAATAGGAGCTTGACATGGGATTACTTGATAAACTCAAATGTTTACTGTTCGGAAAAGAGAAGAAGGAAACTGCTTCTCAGAAGAAGGCCGGGCAGAAGCAATTCATTAATAAACCTAAGGAGGAGAAGCCAGTGGCTGACAAGATTACTGTAGGACACGTTCACATGTCCGGATGTACCGGATGTCTTGTGTCCCTTGCAGACAACTATGAAGGATTACTTACAATCCTTGACAAATATGCAGATCTCGTATACTGCCTTACTCTTGCAGATGTACGTCACATCCCGAAGATGGACGTTGCATTAGTCGAGGGTTCCGTCTGTATTAACGATGCCTGCTCTGTAGAAGAGATTTTAGAAACCCGTGAAAACGCAGCAATTGTTGTTGCACTCGGTGGATGCGCCTGCTACGGAAACACTACCCGTTTCTGCCGCGGAGGCCAGCAGAACCAGCCCGGACATGAGGCATTCCTGCCGATTGGCGACCTTATCAAGGTCGATGTCTACATTCCGGCATGTGCACCGACACCGCAGCAGATTAGAAACGTCTGCTTAATGGCATACCTGTTACTCAAAGGAAACGACGAGCAGAAGGCACTTGCAACCGCATACCTTACCCCGTTAATGAACCTTGCAGCAGCAGGAACTGAAGCATGCGGATGCGACCTGATGACTGAAGTCATCAACCAGGGACTCTGCTGCGGATGCGGCAGCTGTGCAGCAGCATGCCCGGTCCGTGCAGTTACTATGCAGAACGGAAAGCCGCAGGTCGAGCGTGACCTTTGTATCAAGTGCGGTTCCTGCTATGCACAGTGCCCGAGAAGCTTCTTCAGCTTCGACGTCTGCGGACAGTACGAATCTATCATCAAACTCATTGGAGATGTAATGACTCCCTGAGGGTCTTCGGAGGTAGAAAAAATGGA
The DNA here is from genome assembly GCA_029986975.1 of Methanocorpusculum sp. GTDB lineage: Archaea > Halobacteriota > Methanomicrobia > Methanomicrobiales > Methanocorpusculaceae > Methanocorpusculum. Next base: position 1,018 of record DALTWR010000005.1, on the reverse strand, counting down.
TTATCTTGGACAATACAAAGCAGTCTTCAAAGCAAAATCCGGCTGTGAAGACGTTCTTAAGAAGTCTCAGGACGGAGGTATCGTTACTTCCCTTTTCGCATATGCATTAGAGAAGGGCATTATTGACGGTGCAATCGTTGCAGGACCAGGATCCGAGCCGTACAAGCCGGAACCGATGATCGCTACTACTGTTGAAGAGCTTTTCGCAGCACGCGGTACCAAGTACTCAATTTCCCCGAACCTTGCACTGATTAAGGAAGCAACCCGCTCCTATGGTCTTGACAAGATCGGTATTGTTGGTACTCCGTGCCAGTGTCAGGCAGTCCGTAAGGGACAGCTTTACCCGATTGGTCTTCGTGACGTTCCGGACAAGATTGCACTCGTACTCGGTATCTTCTGTATGGAGAACTTCCCGTACCAGGGTCTCTACCAGATGGTTGAAGACCACTGTGCAACTAAGATGGACAATGTTACTAAGATGGATATCGGAAAGGGCAAGTTCTCTGTCTACACCGAGCGCGGTGTAAACTCTGCAATCCCGCTGAAGGTTACTCACAAGTACGAGCAGCCGGGATGTCACGTCTGTCTCGACTACGTTTCCAACTTCGCAGATATCTCTACCGGATCTGTCGGATCTCCGGACGGATGGTCTACTGTCTTTGTCCGCTCTGCAGTCGGTGAGAAAGTCTGGAACGACGCAGTCAAAGCAGGCTGGATTGTTGCAGAAGAGGCAGACCTTGAGGGTCAGTTCGGTATTAAGATGGTTGACAAGCTTGCACACACCAAGATTGACGGAAACGCCAAGACTCTTGAAGCACGCAAGAACGGTCTTTTACCGGGACTCAAGCCGTTACGCAACCCGTACATCTAAACCTGTCCTATTGGATTTATGTACGTACAAAAAGTGTGCTCACCCCTCTCGGGTACACTTTTTTGATGAGGGGTTATTTTTATCTGTTTTGTTGCTGGGTTTTTGTTTGCAGTTATGTTTTATTATTCTCAGCCCAAGGGTATCATA
>DALTWR010000178.1 GCA_029986975.1 Methanocorpusculum sp. | reverse complement strand
TATTCCTGCATAGTATTCTACCGGCACAAAAATAAAGATTTTCATCTGTTCAATTTTGTGCCGGTAGTTGTGTGAAAATATAACTGTTCTGTCAAGACACACAGAAAAATAAAACCCTATCTCAAAGATGAAACTGAATAGTTACATATTTTTAACTATCCTTTATTTATCTTAAACAGTTCTTTCCCGTCAACTCGTTTCTTCGACATCGCCGGAGATCGTTTTTTATGCAGCACCTCATTTACATGAATCCTCTGCCAGAGTGTATCTCCATCCTCAACCACTGAGAACGCATTGCCTTCTTCAATCCATGACATGTCAGCATCTTTCGTCGTCACGAAAACGAACTGCACGTCTCTCTCAAGCCCTGCTGCATCACAAAACTTTTTCAAAAGAATCTTTTTTGCAGCGGCCTCTTTAGAAAGAGCTGCAGATTCTGCATGAAGAGTTACCTCGCCGAAAACAAGTGTATTATCTGAACAGCTTACCAGAAAATCAACCTCGGCTGCAACACGTCCATCAACTCTGAACTGGATTTCTCCCGTTCTCGAATACCAGAGACCGTCTTTTGAAAACCGGTCGAACGCGGCATACTCTGCGTCATTGAGTTTTGCAGCAATACAGCTGACTGTGTCATTTGCTTCGCCTTCGGCGAGCAGAATCTCATAAACAAGTGCTTCGAAGAATTTACCTGATGCCGTGCGGTGTTCCGGAGAACTTTCTGAAAAAAGAGCGGTTCGTAAAGGTTTTGAAAGATGAACCGCGGCACGCCGGATTTCGCCCGCAGATATTTCCGCAGAAGAAATCAGACGTGCGATATCTGCTGCAGACATTTACCGGTGAGTAAAGTAAGCAACAGCTTTTCCGTCTTTTACGCTGTCGATTTTGGTAAATCCGATACGTTCAAACTGAATGATACGCCCCGCGTAGCCGAGCACATCAGGCTCTGCGAATCCTTCCATGATGCCTTCGGGTGTAAGAAGCGAGCAGGGGACTTTTGTCTCTGCCGGAAGCCACTGGATAATGGGGGCTTTTTCGCGTCTGGCATCTGCAAGAGAGTCGCCTGCGTACTCTGCGGACTTGCCGTCAGAAGAAATTCTGATATTGAATAAGTCCTTTAATCTGAGCAGTTTTCCGGGTACGATTTCCTTCTGCGGAATTAAGATTTTTCCGGTGAACTTTAAGAGACGCTCGCCGCGTTCCGGTTTGTTCGGGTACTTCGGAGCGTGTGCTTCGGTTTCCGGTGCGCCGGAGACAGCAATTTCTGCCGGCTCAGGTACGAAGAAGTATCTGTCTGCATCCGCATCGATGACTGCTTTGTTTGCAGCGAAGAGATTTTCCCACGAAAATGAGATGTCAGTATCTCCCATACCGATATCGACGACTGATGCACGGACTGCATCTGCCTGAATACCGCGGCGGGCTAATGCACGAAGAGTTCCTAAGTGAATGTCGTCCCATCCGGTGTAGAGACCTTCATTGATTCCTTTTCTCATACCTGATGTGGAAAGTTCAAGTCCGTCGATGGACATTCTTCCGTAGTGGTAGAAGTGCGGCATCTTCCAGCCGAAGTATTTGTAGATGTATTCCTGACGTCTGGTATTTGCGATGTGGTCTTTTCCTCTGATGACGTGAGTCATCCCAAGTAAATGGTCATCGATGGTGACAGAGAAGTTCATGAGCGGATAGACAAAGATTTCCGGTTTTCTCGGATGCTTTGTGCTCTTTAACACACGCATCGCGGCGAAATCACGGACTGCCGGGTCAGGATGGGTGATATCTGTTTTAACCCGCATGGTAATTTCTCCGTCATTGTATTTTCCAGCCAGCATGTCTTCAAAGCGCTGTAAGTGCTCTTCGACGGGTAAATCTCTGCATGGGCATGCCTGTTTTTTGAGTTTTAACTGCTTGAACTCTTCGTTGTCGCAGACACACATGTATGCTCCGCCGAGTTTGATTAACTGGCGTGCGTAGTCATAGTAGATATCAAATCTGTCTGACTGATAAACAACGTCGGTAACTCCTATTCCAAGCCATTTGAGGTCTTCGATGACCATGTCGTATGCTTCGGGGTCAACACGCTTGGGGTCGGTATCTTCAACACGGTAGTAGAATTTTCCGCCGTATTTTTTGACGTAGTAGTCATTTAAGACCGATGCACGTGCATGACCTAAGTGCAGAGGTCCTGACGGGTTTGGCGCAAAACGCATGACAACGCCTTTTTCTGCTTCGGGAAGTGCCGGAAGTTCGTGTACACGTTCTTTTTTCTCGTGCATTTTTCCGATGGCGTCCGGATTTAAGCGGTTGAGTTCTGCTTCACGTACTTCGGGTGTTAATGCTTCTACTTTTGCGAGAACTGCAGGAAGCATAGCGTTGATTTCTTTTGCCTGACTGCGCAGTTCAGGGTGTGTTCCCATAACCATGCCTAAAATGGCTCCGGCACGCGGGACTGCTTTGTGCTTTACCGCGTTTTCGAGTGCCAGAATATATATGTCGTTTTCGAGAGTACTCTCTGCCATAAACTGGGTATAGTATTGGTTGGTGATGATGTTTAATATATCGGACTGTCCGGCAGCAGCGGTTTCATTACTTCTGTAAATCCATATCCAAAATATATCTGCAAAATAGTGTCAGACACATATCAGTTATTATTTGTGTTTTCTTTCTTCTCTTCTTCCTTCGGTGCTTTTTTCATTTCCGCACGTTCTGTGAGTTTTCTAATCAGTTTGTTCAGAAAAATGCAATAAGAAGAATAACTGCAGCGATGCAGACACCTTCAATAATCGCAAGAGCCGGATTGATTGCCCAAAGCTGTACC
>DALTWR010000177.1 GCA_029986975.1 Methanocorpusculum sp. | reverse complement strand
AGATAACACACCAGGATAACTAAATTCTCTATTTTAAAAAGAGACTAATCCCTGATTCAGGGTAAGAAAAGAAGTTTTTAAAAAATATAAGGAATTTATACCCACTGACGGGCTTTCATTCCTTCGACAACACGGGAGACCGCAACAACGTATGCTGCCTGACGCATGTTAATCTTGTATTTCTCTGCTGCATCATAGACATTCTTGTATGCTGCAGTCATTGCAGAGTCAAGTTTTGCATAGACATCTTCAAGAGTCCAGTAATGCATGTACATGTTCTGAACCATTTCGTAGTAGGAAACAGTAACTCCGCCTGCGTTGCAGAGGAAGTCCGGGATAACATGAACGCCTTTTTCGTAGAGAATTGCATCTGCATCCGGAGTGGTCGGACCGTTTGCGAGTTCCATCAGAACTTTGACATTCGGATTAACATTCTTAACAACATCAGCGTTGATAGCTCCCTCATCCGGTGCTGCTGCAACAATAACATCAACCGGAAGTGAGAAGAGATCTTCGTTGGTGAGCTTTTTAAGACCATTGTATCCGACAACAGATTTGGTTGCCTTCTTGTGTGCGTTTACTGCTGCGATGTCAAGACCGTTTGCATCGTAGATACCGCCTTTAGAATCAGTAACTGCAACAACAACACCGCCGAACATCTCCTGAGCAAGAGATGCTGCGAAGTTTCCTGCGTTTCCAAATCCAATGATGGCGAATTTAGCTCCCTTGAGGTTAAGGTTCAGCTTCTTTGCTGCTTCACGGAGGGTGTACATACCGCCTTTTGCCGTTGCATCGCCTCTGCCAAGAGAACCGCCGATTACAATCGGTTTTCCGGTTACAACACCGAACTGGTTCTTACCGCTGATGACAGAGAACTCATCCATCATCCATGCCATAATCTGACCGTTGGTATATACATCCGGTGCCGGAACATCTACATCAGGTCCGATATCTTTCCAGAGTGCTCTGACGTATCCGCGGGATAAGCGCTCAAGTTCTCCTGCAGACATCTCTTTCGGATTGCAGATGATACCCCCCTTACCTCCACCAAGCGGAAGACCGAGGACAGATGCTTTCCAGGTCATCCACATGGATAAAGCACGGACTGTGTCGATGGTCTCTTCAGGGTGGTAGCGGATACCCCCTTTGTACGGACCCAGTGCATTATTGTGCTGAACACGGAAGCCCTGGAAAACTTTGATGCTTCCGTCATCCATCTTTACTGGAATCGAGACCTGAATCTGCTTCTGCGGCTGCATTAATAAGCCGACCACATTATCATCAAGATTCAGAATTTTGGCACAGTCTAATAACTGCTGCTGTGCCATTTCAAATGGATTTACCTTAGACATGGTGTTTCCTGCCATAGACGGACATTATTTATTCAGCCGTTTTGTGACAATATTTGTTAGTACCTAAAGGTAAAAAACATATCGGCAACCTAAAAATCAGCGGCTTAAAATACCTCAGTTCGGAAAAATGAACAGAATAAAGACTGTTTTTTATTCTGCGGCAGATGTGTGTTTTTTTACCGGAGATATATCCATCCCGGTTTTAAAAAAGAGAGGGTATGAGATAATAACCGCGCAGTAAAGAACGGCTACTTATACTTAAACCAGCGTCCCTTATCATCATACTCCCCATCTTCTCCGGCGTGCGGGTCGTATGCGGTTTTTTCCTGATTCTGAAGTATCTCTTGCGGGATTTCTTTCTGAATAAGATTGGTAAATGGAGATGTCTTTTCCGCAGAAACAGTATTTTCTTCTCCCTCTGGTTTCACCTCTGCAGAATTCTCATCTGCAGTCTTCTTCGCAGCAGCCTGTGCTGCTGCTACAACTGCCTGAGCCGCAATTAAAGCCTTAAAGAAATAGGCTTTGTATGCGGTAAAGAACGGAACAAAGATAAGAGCCATTACTGCTGCGGTAAATACAAGCGACTCCATCAGACCCGGGGCTGCTGCAAGCTGTGCGCCCATTTCAAGAAGAGCTGTCTGGTTAGAAGAGAATGCAGACGGGTCTGCCATTATTGTTTCTGATATCGTGGTAACTGAGGTAAGCGTTTCTTCTCCAAGAAGGGATAAGAATCCTGAGAAAATAAAATCCATCACAATTGACATGAAAAGAACGGCAATAACATTTCCCAGATAGAATACGATTACCGGAAGAAGCCCGCCGGTAACCCGCTTGGCACTGTCTGAGAATGCCTGACCTGTTTTCAGATTATGGCGTATTGCTGTGATGTCTGCAAAGTAAGTGAAGAAGAGAAGCGGAATACAAAGACACATTCCGATTGTACCAAAAATTCTGCAGAGCAGAACACAGATTAAACCAATGAAGAGTGCCGGCAGTAAACAGCGCGGATACCCGAACCGCGCATAAATCATAAATGCTCCTTTTTTCTTATTCCCGTCAAGAATCAGACCATACGTCCCTGCAAGGAAAAACGGCAGGACAAGAATGGTTAAGGTAATAATCCCAAGAGATGCATACGGATGGAGGTAGATATAGGAATAGTACGCTGCAAGAATCCCTAAAGCTGCAGCAACTCCGCATAACCAGACCGCAGGAACGGTGAAATATGAACGAATTGCACTTATTGCTGCGCCCATATCTTACCTCTCACGCGGCATAGCCGCAAATTCACGTACCTGTAAATCAAAGAACGCAGCCGTATGTGACGGAAGAATTACCACAACGGTGTCTGCCCCTTCAGCAGTCCCCCCAACAGCTATGACTTCTTTATCAATCGGAATGACTCCTGCATCAGCTGCGATTAAGACACACTCAACAGCAACCTTAAAGCCCACAGCAATTGTTCTGCGGAATGCTTCAGCTATTGCTT
>DALTWR010000176.1 GCA_029986975.1 Methanocorpusculum sp. | reverse complement strand
GGTGCCCATATCAACTATGACTCCATGACACTCTATCCCACAGGGCAAACGATTGTGTGGGGTCCGCTGTTTACTTACATTTCTGCACTCTTTGCAATACTTGCAGGTGCAGCATCCCGTGTTGCAATCATCGATGCAGTATCATGGGTTCCTGCAGTCTTAGGCGCTCTCATGATTCCGGTTATGTTTTTCCTCGGAAAAAAACTCGGAGACTGGAAGACAGGAGTTATTGCAGCGTTATTCATTGCAGTAATCGGAGGACAGTTCTTCTCCCGTTCTCTTTACGGACACTTTGATCACCACATTGCAGAAACACTGTTTTCAACACTCTTCTGTATGTGTTACTGTATGGCATTAGTCCACACACGTGATAAAAAAATCGAGTGGAAGAAATTTTCAACGCTGAAAATTCCGTTGCTGTTCGGTATTTTTGCCGGAATCAGTTACCTCTTAGGTTTACTGACAATGACGACCATTATTATCTTTGGTCTCTTTGCCGCAGTACTTACCCTTATCCAGTTTATCATTGATTATAAATCAGAGCATTCTACAAAATATCTGATTGTCCTGAACACATTGACCTTTGGTATTGCTGCAATAGGTCTTTTAATTTATGGAATCAGAGACGGATTCGCGCTGACAGACTACTCCCTTGGTCTTTTCCTTCTGCAGATTCTGGTAATTCTTGGAACATTTGTTCTTTACGGATAGCAAAACTGAATGACAAACTGAAAAAACCCTGGTACTTCTATCTGATTGAACTTGCTGCCGCAATAATTATATTATGTGTTGTACTCGCAGCGGCACTGCCTGATGTGTTCAATATGATTGTTGGAAATATCATAGGTCAGTTCTCAGTGAGCAGCGGCGGGGGAGAAACAATTCAGGAGATGCAGCACTGGTCTATGGATGGTGCAGTAAAATCCTTTGGCTGGAGTCTTCTGTTAGCTGTGGGCGGTGCTGTTGTTCTTTTAATTGACCTCATCAAAAGAAAAAGCCCGGCAGCTCTTTTTCTCCTCATCTGGACATTAGGAGTCTTCATTCTGACAATCGGTCACGTCCGTTGGGAATACTACTTCGCAGCAAACATCGCCCTCTTAGCAGCGGTCTTTGTCTCATGGGCAATCACCTTCGCAGCAGCAGACGTCAAAAAACTTGCAGCTCTGATTAAATCAAAGACAGGCGCAAAGAAAGAAATTGAAGACGAACCTGCGAAGAAAAAAGGAAAAGAAACAAAACGCGCGGCGGCACGCAAAGCAGCCGCTGCCAAACCAAACTCACTGAAACTGGTTGTTCTCGCTGTTGTTCTCTTACTTGGCTGTGTGTTTGTCGGATGCGCAGCGGCTGACGCAGTTTATTTATCCTCGGTTTATGGAAAAGGCGGAGGCACAGCACCGTACTGGATTGATGCATGCGAATGGCTTGAAGAAAACACACCTGAAACCGGTGTTGACTACTACACCATCTACGATAAAAACACATTCACCTATCCGGAAACAGCGTACGGTGTTGTTTCATGGTGGGACTTCGGACACTACATAACAACAATCAGTAAACGCATCCCGGTTGCAAACCCGTTCCAGGCTGGTGTTAGCGGCGAGTACGGTGTTGCACAGATTCTGGTTGAAACAAATGAAGATGTGGTCGCAGAAAAATTAGACCATCTGGACTCCAAATATGTAATGGTTGATTACAACACCGGAAACAACTTCATCGGAATTATGGGAATCTGGGCAGGCAAAGACATTAAGACAACGTCTGACTACTACGGCTCATTAGCCTTCCGCCTCTACAACTTAGGCGGCTCAAAGTCTTCATCTGCGTATAACATACCTGCCCTTACTCACTTCAGACTGGTTTATAATTCCCCCTACTACGGAGAGTACGAAAACGGAAACGTTGTCGGAAAGAACACTAAGACATTCGAGTACGTAAAAGGCGCAGTCATTAAAGGAACCGGCACAATCAGTACGAAAGTTACCACAAACTCTGGCGCTGAATTCACGTATCAACAGGACAGTAAGAACGGACAGTTTGTTGTTCCATATGCAACAGGTAAAAACGGTGCAGTAACCGCATCCGCATACACCATTAATGAAACCGGGCAGACAATTACTGTATCTGAAGCAGCAGTACTGAACGGACTTGCGGTAAATTAATCATAGAGAAACCCATTCGGGTTTCATCTCTTATTTTCAAATCATTTCAAAACTGAAACAGAATTACATGTTGATACTTTGAACTGCAGCATCAGCATTTTTCAGCAGCAAATCTGCAAGAAGAGGATCTGCTCCAAGCGGTTTTGCATAGACAAGCGGAATCTCTTTTCCGTTATTAAGTGTGAATGTCCCTGTCTTCTTACTACACTCAAGCCCTATCAGACGCGGTATATTCTGCAGAACGTGAACGCCGCCCGAAAGAAGAAAAGGAAGGACAATTAATACATCGATTGATTCCTGCCGCATCTCATCAAGTCCTTCATTCACGCTCGGAAAGTCGTACTCAAGAAAACAGGTTTTGATAATAGTCTTCGGACATCTGCTCCTCATCATCTCTGCAACATCTTCGGTCAGCTGTTTATTATACTCAAGTCTGCTCCCGTGCCCTATTAACAGAATCCCATGCCGCGTCATTTAGAATACTGATTTGCCTTTTACAGATACTAAACTATTGAATAGACACCACAATCAAAACCGCTCTCAAAACATTTCGATAACAATATGTTACCATCAGACAAATGATGATATTACATATGGCATATAATGTAGAAATGCTGATTCCTGAAGAGAAAATCGAAGCGCGCATCCGTGAACTTGCGGCTGAGATTGAACGCGACTATGCCGGATGTGAAATTACGT